>NZ_QXQR01000019.1:0-25150 GCF_003660355.1 Helicobacter sp. L8 | reverse complement strand
GGGCTACTGGCGTTTTTAAAACCCTAGTATGCTCATAGTTATGCTCATAGTGGGGTGAAGATCGCTCGTAACGCTTCTTTGAAACGGCTGAATTGCTTTAACTCCTCTAAAGTTAGAGTGAGCTTGTAATTAGTTTGATTGCCCGGGTTCATGGCTACTAATTGTTTTTCCTTGCTGTGGATACGAACCAAATGTTTGCGCGACTTATGATCGTAGCGGTAATCTTGTTTTTTATCTACAATATAGTAGTGCGCGCTTTGGGGGGTGATCCCAATTAAAATAATGTAATCGTAATTGTATATGGGATTAATTCCATTAAATTGGAAAGTGTTATGATTGAGTCCTTTCCTAGCCGTCTTGATCTCTATTTTTTTGCCACCAGATAAAAGATCGAATTCGTCATGGATCACCTCTTTATCTAGGTTTTCTAGGGGTAGCCTTAAAACCCTAAACACCTCCTTAACAAACTTTTCCCCCACCTGCCCCATGGCATTCCCCTCAAATTGCAAGATTTTATCAAACTTCCCCCTTTCTTGTTTGCCCTTGATTTCTGTATGTTTTTGCGTGATCAAATCTTCTAAGATGTCTTCACAATCCATTAAAATCCCCCATCTTGCAATAATTTAAAGATATGCGACTTGCCGATGTGGCGACATCCATTGGTGGCTAACGAGCTGTAGAGATTCCAATTAGCGTTTAAAAAAAGAGCGTCTAGCTTATCCTTAGGGGCGTTTTGCGCATAAATGATAGCAATCCCGCTTTTGTATTTGACTTGGGCAAAATCACGCACCACTGCATTGCTCTTAAAAAAGGTGCTAGAGAGATAAAAATCAGCCTTCTTATGAAAAATCCACTCCTTGCCACATTCCCTATTTCTAGCGAGCGAGACGGTTACCACTTTGACAAGCCCGCTATAGGGTTCTGCTTTTTCTTTTTGGGCATACCAACTAAATTCGTTTTGAGAATTTCTATGATTCTTGCTCCAGACCTGAAAACAACATTTGACGTCTTTTTCCCTGCCATTCCTAAGATAAAAGGCGTTTTTTGGCAGGCTTTCTTCATGCAATAAGTGAAAATCTTGCACCCGATAACGCGCCGAGCCCTTGCCAAGACTTTGGAAAAACATGGGCAAGATAAAGCAAACAAAATCTGCCCCCCTAGAGTGTTTGATGAATTCCAATGCCAGCACCCCCCGGTGCCCAAAAGGAGGGTTGCCAATGACAATGAGGGGAGAGTTGGGCAATTTGAAATCCAAATAATCCATCTGTAAAATGTCTGGGGAGTTTGCTTTGATGTCAATGCCAATTTTAGGATCGGGCAAGAGATCGTAAAAACACCCATCCCCCACACTAGGCTCTAGCCATGTGTATTTGTTGAGATCTTCATAGTTGGCGATGATGGCTTGAGCCCTTGAAACAAGCTCTCTAGCGATCTCTGCTTTGGTGAAGTATTCATCAAAGTGGTTATTTGTGTTGGCTTTCATAATATTGCCATTGACATATTTTACAGACATACTCTTTCTTTAACCCCTATTTTAACACGAAGATCTATAACTTTGAGCACAACAAAGAAATCCAGCATACCTTGGATCAAATGCGCGCACCTAGACTATATAGAATCCATCCTGCAGGAGTGGTGAAAAACCTTTTAATTGCCTTGCCGATCTCTAGCGCGCTTGATCTAGACATTTTAAGACTTTGTAGAAGTCCTAGTTATTGCTTCATACTCAAAAGCGTTTCAATCATGCGATCGATGGCGGTGATCACTTTGGCATTGGCGGCATAACCCCCCTGATATTTAATGAGATTGACCATCTCCTCATCATTATTCACCCCAGAAATCGCCTCGTGTTCCTTCTTTACCACACCCAAGATGGCTTGCTTGCTCTCCAAAGTGCGTTGCGATTTCTCAGCTTGTGTGTGGATTGTGCCGGCTAGAAATTGGTAGTATTCCTCAATTGTCATGGGGGTGTTATTTTGGAGTTTATTTTGGTAAAAATCCACCTTGTCGTATTGGAGTTGTTGCATCATGTTAGCCACATCAAAATTCCCATTAATAGGGGCAAGCCAAGGGCGCAAGGCGGTGGGCTCTTTTTTATAGGTGTTATTGATTGTAATATTGCGCGCGCTATCGCCCTCAAAAAAGGTGTTGAGCCCTAGTGCCCCGGTGAAATTACTCCCGTGATCCTTGATCGAAACAAAAAGCCCTTGAGAGGGGTTTTTGGCTTGGATGCTAAATTGTTTTGCCTTGTTGTCAAAATGCGCACTAAAATAATCGTCAAAGTCATTCATGGTGTTGTTGTCGCGGTTGTCGTCCGTGTTGGCGTTGATTTGGGCGATCACATCTTGCATAGTGGTGATGGGGGTAATATGAATCGTTTTTTTAGCCAACACTTTGCCATCTGTGTTATAAGCCACCACATCAAAACTCCCTTCTTTGATATTGTAATTGGTGTCTTTAAGCGCGGTGCGATCGTCAAATTCTACAATCTTACCCTCAATGCTATGGGCGGCACTTTGGGCATAGATCGCATTTGTGGATTCGATTAAGCCCTTAGCAAAGGTGTCTAGCGTGTCTATGTAGTTTTGTAATTTGCCCTTGATGGTGCCATGTGAGCCGTCATTATAAATACCCATGAGCGCGCCTACCTTGCCCTGATTGATCTTATCAGTGATATTGATCGTCTTAAAATCATCGCCCTGAAAGTAGATTTGGGCGAGATGATCTTTATTGTCGCTATTATCCACCACGAGGGGGTGAAAAATCGCCCCATCTACAATATTAAAACCATAGGCTACATTGAAAACATAGCCATCATCAAAGTCCGCTACCTTGATGTCATTAGCCGAATTGGTTTGCACATGCATTTTAGACACATTCCCCCCGATGAGCTCCTTGAGATGAAATTCTAGGGCATCGCGTTTGTCGCGCAATTCATTAGCCTGCTTGAGGGTTTTAGGATCTTCCATTTCTTTAAGATGTCTGTTGATATTGGCGATCTCTGCGCCGATACGATTGACCTCTTTAACTGAGCTAACTAATTCTTGGCTTGCCTTGTATTGTAAAGCCACCAAACGCGCGCGCGTGTCTTGGATATTGCGCGTGAGGGTTTGGGTTTTTTGCACTAGAGCTTGTTTGGTGGCGGGGTCTTTGGCGTTTTTAGCTAAATCCTTCCACGCGTTGAAATAATTTTGCAAATCGTTTTGAATCCCCACCTCACCCATATCCGGAAAATACGAAGAGGCCTCGCGCAAATTGTCAAACTGGGTGCTATAAAAGGCGTGTTCTTGGTTGGCTCTAGCATAGCGCGCAAAGACAAATTCGTCATGCACGCGTTGGATGCTCTCTACATTCACGCCCATATTCACATTGCGATCGGTGTAGGCAAGGCTACTTTGGGGGCGTGCGATCACGCGTTGGCGGCTGTAAAACTCATCATTGGCATTAGAAATATTATTGCCCGTAACATCCACCATCACCTGATGGGCTTGCAAGCCGGTGTAAGAAGTGTTAAGAGAAGAGAGAATACCGCCCATGCTAATCCTTTAGGCTTGCACCTGTAAAAAGCTACTGCCCACAGTGCGCTGGTTGTAATAGCCCACACTCTCATGAGGCACAATTTGTTGCATCAAAGAGGAATAAAACTCTGAGATGGCAAACACCACCCGCGCGTAATCGGCATTGAGTTCTTTAAGACGCTCCAAGTGCGCGCGCATCTCTTTTAAACACGCATTGCCTTCAGGGTCTAAAAGCTCATTGAGGGGCTTGCCCGGGTTGTTTTCAATGAGCTCGAGCATGCCCTGATCGAAAAGGGCTTTACAATTTTCAAAAGACTTTACCCGTTCTTGTTTTTGGGTGTTGCGCGCAAAGATCGCCTCGTGTTTGGCAAACTTGACATCTTCAAGGTCTTGTAAAGTCAAATCAATTAAAACTTGCAAATCCTCTAGGGATTGTTGGAGATAAGAGGAAAGCATGCGATCTCCTAATGCGATCTCATACCGACCGCCTAGGAATCGCTAGAGTGTCAGTATCGCCCTAGCCAAGCAAACTCTGTGCCATTTTATGGGAAGTCTTCTCCAAATTCACCTTATAATCGCCTGCTTCCAACGCCTTTTTGATCTGGGCGACCTTATCCGTGCTAGTGGCTTGTTGCACATGGGATTGCTTGGCACTCTCATGGGAAGCGCGCGCGCCATTGACATGAGAAAAAGAGTTAAACGAGGTGTGGCTACCTACAGACTTAACCATGGGAGTCCTTTCAGAAAATTTTACGCCATATCGGCTAAGCGCGCAAAAATTAAAGTCATTGCATGCGCTTTTCTAATTCTTTGCGCAATTCGGTCGCTGTGGCCGGGCGTTTCTTCTCCCCTATGTCTTGGAAGCTACTGTGTGGAACTTTAAAGGCAAAGAGGAGCAAAAAAAACAACACGCTACAAAAGGTTAAAAATACAAGAGTGGGCACCAGCCACAATTCCAAAGTGGAGTTTTTCACCAATGTCTCCTTGGGGAATAGATTTTGTATAAGCTATTATAGACTATAATGCGCGTTTATGCGCTTGTAAGGAGAGTTATGATTCGTTTGATTGGACTTTGGGTAGCGTGCATGGTTTGTGGCTATGGCGCGGTTGGAGAACGCTTGGTATGGGATAAGGGGGCGACTTTATTGGGCTTTTTGAATAAAAACAAGATCGATGCGAAAGTTTACTACAATCTCACGCTCCAAGATAAAGAGTTGGGAGCAGAGATTCGCGCCGGTGTGCCCTATTACACTCTAAGAGATGATCAAGGCGTGTTGTTACAGGCTTTGATTCCGGTGAGTGAAGCTGTGCAATTGCGTGTCTTCAAGCAAGAGGATCATTACCACATAGACTTCATTCCCATTGTCTTTAGTAGTGTGCAAAAGACCTTGAGTTTAAGGGTGCAAAAATCCCCCTACCGGGACATTCTCAAGGCGACAGGGAATGCTAGGCTCGCCCAAGAGTTCATGGATATTTATAAAAAAACCGTCAATTTTAAACGCGTTCTCAAGGGCGATCAGCTCATCGCGATCTACACGCACAAGCACCGCCTAGATCGCCCCTTTGGTTTTCCTAGTATCCAAGCGGCTATGCTAGAAACCAGCCGCAGACCCCATTTTATCTTTGCCTATGAGGGCAAGTATTATGACGCGCAGGGTAAGGAGGTTATGGAGTTTTTCTTGGAAAAACCCGTGCACTACTCTAGAATCTCTTCTAAGTTTTCCCATGGGCGCATGCATCCCATCTTAAAAGAAATGCGCCCCCATTATGGCGTGGATTTAGCCGCAAAGCTTGGTGCTAGTGTGCGCGCTGCCACCGAAGGGCATGTCATTTTCATGGGCTATAAAGGGGGCTATGGCAGAACCATTGAGATCAAATACGGCAAGGAATTGCGCTTGCTCTATGCCCATTTGAGTGCCTTTACTCCCGGACTCAAGGTGCATAGCTATGTCAAACGAGGGCAGGTGATTGGGAAGGTGGGTAGCACAGGTTTGAGCACAGGACCGCATTTGCACTTTGGGGTGTATAAAAACGATCGCCCCATCGATCCGCTAGGGCGTATCCGCACGGCTAAAAACCAACTCAATGGGCAGGATAAGGAACGCTTTGAACGCTATATCCGTCCCTACCAACATGCTATCAAGGACATGCAATCCTTTGAATACGCCCAACAAGAAACGCTCAAGATCACTTACTGATGGTGCGTTATTCTAGCATTCAGATCATAGAGTGCGCGCGCTCGCCCTATATCCAACCCCAGACGATTCTCTATGAGGAAAATGGCATTTCCAAACGCTGGGACATGATTAGAGTGCATGACAGCGTGGCGGTGTTACTCTACCACACAGAAACACAGCATTATGTGGTGGTAAAACAATTTAGGCCCGCTGTCTATGTGAGCGCGTGTCTATACAGGGGAGAGAAGATAGATGGCTACATGTATGAATTGTGCGCGGGGCTTGTGGATAAACCCGGTAAGAGTGTGGAACAAATCGCCTGTGAGGAAGTGCTAGAGGAGTGTGGGTATGCGATCACACCTAGCATGTTAGAACCCATAGGGGTGTTCCACTCAGCCACTGGGATCAGCGGGAGCAAGCAGAGTATGTTTTTTGCGCGCATCACCCAAGCCCACCAACGCCACGCAGGAGGTGGGGTGGAGGGGGAGTGTATCGAGCTTATGCATATCCCGCGCAAGGAGGCGCGCAGTTTTGTAGCAGACACGCGTATCCCTAAAACCTTAGGTTTAGGTTATGCGCTCCATTGGAGTGCTGAAAAAATAAAGGATGGTCGTGATTAGACATTTAGGTATCGTGCTGTGGCTCATGCTGGGCGCGTTGGGGGCGCATGATTGGAACGCGGTGCTCAAGATCAATATTGACGCGGTGGATAGCACGAAAAAGTTAGTGCGTTTCCAAGCCTACGATTTAAAAGTGGGTGAGAGCGGGTATATTTTGGCACAACTCACTGATTACAATGTGATCGCCGCACAAGTGGAGGTGGTGCGTGTGCATGAGGGGGTGGCTATTGGCAAATACGGCCCCTATAGCGTGATGAAACAGCCCCATCTGCCCACCCCCCGCATGACTCCCAAAAAAGGCTATTTGGCTATCTTTAGGGAGTTTAACCACCAAGCTTTTCTCATCGCCCCCAACGCGTCTTTATACGAACAAATTAAAGACAAATATCCTGACACCACTTTTATCAATTCCGATCTCTTGGTTACCTTTCTAAATGGCTTTGACCCCGGGGCGCGCAATTTGAGAAAGGCTTGCGACATTTACAGCGCGGGTTTGCTCTACATTGTCAGTACAGAACACCTAAATATTTTAGACTGCCAAAGCTTTGCCGTGCTAGAGAGCACGCCCATAGATACCTCTGAAGCCACGCGTAGCAGCACCCCCTTTTACTCGCGCGTGGAGGGTGTCGATAAAGGCACTCTTGGGAAGATGTTTGGCGGGGGTAAGGCTAAACATTACTTTTCTTTCTATGACAATCTATTAAAACAAGAAGCCCAAAAAAAACTAGAGAAAGCGCGCAAGAAAGAGGATAGGCTGGAATTTAAAGAGGACATCAAGCATGCCAAAAGTGCCAAAGATAAAGAGGTTTTGAAACAGGAGCTAAAAAAAGAACTTGAAGAGGATAGTCTTGGCGTGGTCGAAGAATCCAAACAAGAACGCCAAGAAGAGAAAGCTCTAGACGCTTCTAGCCAGAAAAAGAAGAAACAAGAGGCCATCGAAGAGAAAAGAGCTCTTAAAGCACAACTCAAGGCACAAAGAGCAGAAGAGCGCGCCAAGAAAAAGGCGGCTAAGGAGGCAGAAAAACGCGCCAAGGAGGCAGAAAAACGCCTAGAAAAAGAACAACGCCAACATAAGGAGTGAGCATGCTAGAAGCCACCCACGCCCAGTATTTAAGCCAGATTGTGGGGGTTGAAAATTTCTATACAGACCCCGCGCACCTGCAAGCCTATGCCTATGATGCCACTAGGGAGCGCCACCTGCCCGATGGGGTGATCTTCCCTAGGGATGAAGAAGATGTGCGCCAAATTTTGGCTTATTGCAATGAACATAAAATTATCATTGTGCCCCGGGGGGCGGGGAGTGGCTTTACGGGGGGGGCTTTGAGCGCGCATGGGGGGCTCATCTTAAGTTTAGAGAAGCATTTTGATCGCATTTTAGAGATTGATACAAAAAATCTCATCGCACGCGTCCAGCCCGGGGTGATCAACAAGCATTTTCAAAATGAGGTAGAAAAAAGAGGGTTGTTTTACCCCCCCGATCCGGCCAGCCAAGATCAAAGCACTTTGGGGGGCAATGTGAGCGAAAATGCTGGAGGGATGCGCGCGGCTAAGTATGGCATCACGAAAGATTATGTGATGGCTTTGCGTGCGATCTTGCCTAATGGGGATGTGATTAGAGCGGGCAAAAAGACGATCAAAGATGTCGCTGGGTTTAATGTGGCTGGGATTTTAATAGCTTCTGAGGGCTGTTTGGCGGTGATCACAGAGATCACTTTAAAACTTCTAGCCAAACCCAAACTTAAACAATCAGCGATGGGGGTGTTTGCCACCATTGAAGAGGCGATGGAGGCGGTGTATAAGAGCATGGCTAGCGGGGTTACCCCCGTGGCGATGGAGTTTTTAGACAATTTGAGTATTAGAGCAGTAGAGCAACGCTTTTCTAAGGGCTTGCCCATGGATGCGGGCGCAATTCTCATCACCCAAGTAGATGGGAGCGTGGTTGAGCAGATTACATGGCAATTAGATCAGATTGAAAAACACTTTAGGGACAATGGGTGCATAGACTTTCGCATCGCCCAAAATAGCCAACAAGAAGAGGATTTATGGTTTGCGCGCCGCAACGCCTCTCAAAGTATTAGCATCTATGGCAAGAAAAAGCTCAATGAAGATGTTACCGTGCCTAGGGCTAGTCTGCCCGCTCTTTTAAAAAAGGTGGGAGAAATTAGCCAAGCCTACAATTTACCCATCCCCTGCTTTGGGCACACTGGCGATGGCAATGTGCATGTCAATATCATGCTTGAAGACCCCGCCACACAGCTAGAAAAAGGGCAAGAGGCGATGGAGGAGATTTTTAAATGCGCAATCGCCTTGGAGGGGACACTTAGCGGAGAACATGGCATTGGCTTGTCTAAGGCTAAATTTATGCCCTTGGCTTTTAGCCCACAAGAGATGGAGCTTTTTAGAAATATCAAAAAGGCTTTTGATCCCAATAACATTTTAAACCCTCATAAAATGGGGCTATGACTTGCCAACACTTTTTTAAAACCCCCAAGAGTTTCCCCCTGCCCTATTTGTGCCTACGCACCAGCGCGCTAGGCTTGCAATCCATAGACTTTACACACACTTTAGGCAAAAACGACCCCCCTACAAAAACCATGCGTGCTGTGATCAATGCCCTAGAGAATTATTTTAAGGGCACTCTTTATGACTTTGACTTACCCTTAGAGCTTATGGGCTCATCTTTTCAAAAACAAGTTTGGCAGGCACTACAAGCCATCCCCTACGCGCAAGTGCGCAGTTACAAAGACATCGCCCAAGCCATTAACAACCCTAAGGCTTACCGCGCGCTAGGTCATGCCAACCATGCCAACCCCTGCCCTATTGTGATCCCTTGTCATCGCGTGGTACGCGCTAATGGCGCGCTGGGAGGTTATGGAGGCGGGGTGGAGATCAAGGCGTGGTTATTAAACCATGAGCAAATCATGTGCTGTGGGGTGTGAGCGTTGTTTGGTGTTTGTTAAGAGACTAGAGTGCACCCGTTTTGGTGTGTAACAAAGTCAAGTGATGAGAATTGCCTGTTTAGACATCAACGAGGTTTTTGATCCCACTTAAATTCGAAGTAAGCCGGCTACCTACATAGGAAAAAACCAAAAGGAAACACGCATAATTCTTAAAGATGGCATTTCGTGTTACAACCGCCCCGTAAAGCCCGCGAAACTAAGCTATGGGGATAGTTGGCTAGCGTTGGCGTAAGCTTGCTAATATCTAGGGAGTATGTCAAGCCTACAAGGACTGGGTAGCTTGTTTGTCTTTGGGGCGAATGTCTTGGCTAGTTCTAGTGTGGGGTTGATTCTAGCTTATGGAGGCTGGGCGGTGTTGCAGGAGGTTAATCCTACTTGACCACTTATTTTTTCTACATAATTTGGCTGTTTTTAAACTGGATATGCGTATTTTACCCATTGTTTGCGCATTTAGGCTCGCCTGGTTTGTTTGGTGTTGATTTTAGAGTGCTGTCAGTTGGTTTTAATAGCCTTGCCCCACAGCTTATCTGCAGAGAGTTTTGATGCACAATAGTTGCTTTGTGAAACAGGTGTGTTTTAGCAGTGTCCTTTTCATGTTGGGCATTTCCTCTTTTTTAGCAAAAAGGCCACAATGCCTAGAGCCTAAACCCGTAAGCGGGACAAAGCCCACTTGGGATTGGGATTTTAGCGGCTTTGTCACCCCATTCCCTAGGGTATTGCATACGCAGATTTACAAAATTCCCCATAGAGGAAGCTCTCCATACGCGGGATGGGCGGGTCTTTTGCTTTCTTGAGCGTTTTTTTGCCAATATTGACCATAGAGATAGATTAGTTATCTAAACTTGAACATTTCCTGTGGTTGTGGCTCATCGCGATGTTTTTTTTGGAGGGAAGCAACGATTTTTTGAGAATACGCTTTGCGACCTCATTGGCGGTGGCCACTTGTATACTTTCTGTGGTTGTACCCACGCGTTGGATACTCACCGCTTTTTTGGGGTTACGGATAAGATCGTTGTGGTTTTCCTAGAGTCCATTCTTTTTACCTTGCAAGCATTCTGCTCAACCAGCGCGTCTTTGGTCATTGGAGAGGATCGTGAAGAGATTTCTTAGACTCTTGAGGACAAAAAATGGGCGTTGTTTGCAAGGGGGTAGGCAAAGCCAGTGTTTTTGTTCGCCTAGATGGAATGTAAGCTGGGTATGGCGCAATCCTTCGCGCCAAATTTGCATTTGTGAGAGGGCTTAATTTATATAGATGGTGGAGTGTAGGGGGCTCGAACCCCTGACCTCAACGCTGCCAGCGTTGCGCTCTCCCAAACTGAGCTAACACCCCAAAAGTCCCCATTCTAACATGTTTTGCAGAAAAACTCAAGCCTTCTTGCGCAATTCCTGGTAATGTTGCAAATAGGTGTCATGCATTAGCGTTTCTAAATGCAAATACCAATCTGTGTTAAAATCCGGCTCAAAAGCTTGCAAAAGCACCATGCGCATGCGCGCGCGGTGTGACTCTAGAGGTTTTGTGCTGAGAATTTGGCGGGTGTTGATGAGCACAATGGGTTGAATCTTGAGCTTGAATCGTTCGGCTAAAATCTTAGCTCCCGGCTTGAAAGGCAAAAATTTTTCCTCCCCCCGTCCCCTTGTGCCCTCTGGGAAAATCACTAGGGGGCGTTGTTGGTTTAATTTTTCTCTTGCCATTTTCAAGAGATGGGCTAGCCCCTTTTTGTCTTGGCGATCGATTAAGATCATCTGCGGGGTTTTGAGCGCGTAGCCATAGTAGGGGAGCTCCCCTAACTCTTTTTTAGCGATCCAGCAGATATTTTGGGGATGGTAGGCTTCCAGGCAAACGATGTCAATGATGCTTTGGTGGTTTAACACAATGAGGGTCGCGCTAGGGTCAAACTCCCCCACCCTCTCCAAAGGCGCGCCCATGAACCAAAAAAACGAGCGACACCACTTGCGCGTGGCGCGGCAATTATTGTGCTTGCGCGTCAAAAAATTCATCAAAATAATAAATCCCAGCCCCAAGCCAACCACCAAGAGGGCATATACCCCACGCAATCTACTCCACATCGCTTTTTTTCACCCAACCGATTTTTTCATCTGCAGTCATAATCTTATAATACCCCCCATGCGCGCCGATGATCTCCACTTTCAAAGCACCCTTAGAAATTTCTAATAAGGTTGAATTCTCTGTGGGTAAGATCTTGATCTCCTTATTAGCCAAGAGAATCCCACTCCGGTAAGTGAAAAAAACATTCCATAACAACACCCCCACCAACGCCCCAGCCACTCCCAACGCGCTTTTCTTATAGGGAGTAAGAAAGGACAATACTAGAGCCAATAAAATGAAAAATAGCGCCACAAAATTGGAAAATAGGAGAAAATTATTTTTGGGTTTGAGGTTGCTTTGGGTGCTAATGGTTTCTTCCATAGGGGTGATATTGAAATGCACCTCTTGAAATTGCGCGTTCTGCAAAGAAAAATAATTGAAAGATAACTCGCGCCAACTCTTAGGCACGATGCAGTAATAAATCCCGTGCGCGTTATCCGGGGCAAAGTGCGCGCTCTCAAAGCCCTGCTTTATCCCCCCAGCGACTTTTAAATCCTCCAAATTAGCCCCCTTAGCCCTCACCTCAAAGACCACGATATTATGCGTGCTGTCGTATTCCTTGCTCTTGTAGCCCACCACACTAAAATCCTGCGCCACCACGCCCACATAGCCCGCATGTGTGGATAGATCCAACACATTCAAAGGAATGGGAGGGGTTGTGGCTGTGTCTAAGTAGCCTTGATCTTCTACAAACGCCCCCACCTTCAAACCCGGAACCACCGCGTGCGTCCCCACTACCTTGTAGGTATAAGTGGCTTTCAAATTCCCATTGGCATCCGCTGTCCATGATGGGGTAAAATTGAGTCGTTTGAGTTGTTTGGGGGTTTGCGCCAACTCTGCGCCCAAAAACTTAGCTTGAGAAAAGAGCATGATTTGGTATTGCACGCTAAACACCTGTCCGACATAAAAGCGTTGTGCGTCTAACTCTTGAGCGTTGAGCACTTTGAGATAAATAACCTTGCTCTTAGCTTCTGGCGCATCTGCGCGCACCAAACAGCAAAGGCACAGCACAAGCCCTAAGAGAAAACGCAAATAACCCCCTACTTGCCAATCTCTTTAGATGCCATGATGATGTCCCATACTCTCAAGGTGTCAATAGCAACTTTGAGTTGGATGTCTGCGTTGATGTCCTTAGCTGTGATGGGTTTTTCTCCCTTATTGTTCTGCGTCTTGGGTTCTTTTTTGTGATCCAACTCCTTGAGTTCTTGCTCCAAGTGGTGTTTTAAATCCGCCTCTTTGATATTAAACTTGCTTTCATCTTGGGGCACACTCCCGGGGTGAATCACAATGTCGGGCTTGATTCCCACAGCTTGGATCGTGCGCCCACTGGGCAAGTAGTAGCGCGCGATGGTGATCTTGATGGCTTCTTCCCTACCCACCGGGAAAGTAGTCTGCACACTGCCTTTGCCAAAGGTGTCTTCACCAATCACAATGGCGCGTTTGTGATCCTGCAAAGCCCCTGAGACGATCTCGCTCGCGCTGGCTGTGCCCCCATTGACCAACACCGCAATGGGTAAGTGCGCGTAAGGCGCGCGCCCAGTGGCACGGTAAGCGATGTCCTCAGATTTAATGCGCCCCTTTTGCGAAACGATCAAACCCTGCTTGATGAAGAGATTGGAGAGATCGATAGCTTGGTTGAGTAATCCGCCCGGATTAGAGCGCAAATCTAGCACAATACCCTCTAATTTGGGAACTTTTTTAAGCTCAGTGAGCACGCCCTTAACCACATTGCGATCAAAAGAATTGACCCGCACATAGAGATAATCCGTGCCCTCGATCTTCTTGGCATGCACGGATTTAATTTTGATAATGTCGCGCAACATTTTTATCACTAAGGGCTTGCTCTCAGATTTGCGCACAATGGTGAGCTCAATGGGAGTTTTAGGCTTACCGCGCATCAAATTCACGGCGTTATCAATGGTCATGTTCAAAGTGCTCTCAGAGTTGATCTTTAAGATCACATCGCCCGCCTTGATCCCGGCTCTAAAGGCGGGGGTGTCATCTAGGGGAGCGATCACGGTGAGCGCGCCATCGCGAATCCCCACGGTGATCCCAAGCCCGCCAAATTCGCCCTCAGTTTGGGCTCTAAAATCCCTAAACTTCTTGGGGGTGAGATAAGAGGAGTGCGCATCTAAATTACTCATCAAGCCATCGATGGCTTTGTCCACAATGTCATTAATGCTCACCTCATCCACATAGTAGTGTTCAATCTGCTCCACCACACTGGCAAATTTCTTTAAGGCGTTCAGGCGTTCTTGAGTCGTGGGTTTGTGGCTTTTTTTGAGATTGGGCGGACTCTCAGCTTGGCTGGCATCCAGCGCGTTCACCACCAAAAAAATACTCAATACGGACGAAACCACCCCTGCCATGAAAAACTTATTCATCACTGCCCCTAATTCTAAATCCCGCCATTCTATCTAAAACTCCATGATTTTACAACAGCTTTAACTCCCATGCCACACCTGCGCACGGTAACATGATTTATGCTTTGGTGTGTTGTTTTCTTTGCCTAAAAACCCCAGTGTAACCATTTGGCGCACTATTTTAATGTCTAAAGTCTTGTAAAGTCCATGCGACACATCGCGCTTAATGGTGAGCACCACCACACTTAATGGCTTGCCTCTAATGCGCGCAGTTACATCGTGGATGTCTACATCCCAAGTATCCTGCCCATTGACCTTAAGGATCACATCCCCAGACTTAAGCCCGGCTTTTTGCGCGGGTCCGCCTTGTAAAAGCGCAATAACCATGGGTCTGTGCTGGTAAGAAGTGATAGTCGCGCCAACCCCTGAATATTTTTCTTTTTGCTCCTTGCAAGGTTCTAGGGCTTCTTTGTTGGGTATAGGATTAGCCTGCAAGAGAGAAAAAACCAAGATCGCCAACCCAGCGCGCATTAACTCTTGTGCCACACCAATGCCCTGTAGCGCGATCGTCCCCTACACACCTTGCCGATGAGATGTAAGCGCACTCGGTGCGCACGCGCACGGCGCAAGAGGGCTAGATAATCTCTTTTAGCAAAGCAAAACAACATTTCATACTCCTCGCCACTTTTAAAGGCGCGCTCATAGGGCTTATACAGCTTAAAAGCTAGGCGGTTGCACTCAGATAAGCGGTTGCACTCAGCAAGCACTCCATCAGAAATATCTAGCCCGGCGTGTAAGAATTTGCGCGCTTGAGCGATAAAGCGTGCATAGCTTAAGCGTGGGGTGATGAACTTGTTTTTAGGACTCACCTTGCCTCCTCTAAGCAAGGCTTGCAGGGCTTTGTAACTCTGCCCTAGTGTGCCCGTGTGTGCGATGTAATCCCCCAAGCGCGCGCCCTTACGGCTTAAGGGTTTGCGCGCACTACCTAGCATGGTGATACTCAAATGCAAAGAGTCGCCCACAATGGTATCCCCCCCGATGATTCTAATCTTAAATTCTGTGCAGGCGCGCGCAATGCCCGCTACCAAATCCTTAATATCTTTTTTATCTATCCTTTGAGGCAAACTCACCCCTAGCAAGGCGTGCGTGGGTTTGGCGTTCATGGCGATCATATCGGAGATATTAACCACCATCGCCTTATAACCCACGCGCTCAAACCCCAACCACTCAGACTTAAAATGCACATTTTGGGCAAAAATATCCAGCGCAACCACCACCCCCTTAGAGCGGGGTAGCAACACCCCATCATCCCCAATCCCCCAAGTTACACCGCTTGCTCGTAGGGTTCTTAGAAAATACGCCTCAAGATCCAAGTTTCATACTCATATCCACCCACACGGCTTGGTGGATGAGCGACCCGCTACTAATAGCATCTACCCCGCTTTGCGCATACTCTAAAATATTCTCTTGGGTGATATTCCCACTTGCCTCCAACAACACCAAAGGGTAATGCGCGTTGCGGTAAGCCACCACCTGCTTAATATCCTGCGCGCTCATATTATCGCACATCACAATGTCTGCGCCTACTCGCATCACCTCCTTGACCATTGCCACGCTATCACATTCGATCTCAATCTTAGCCGTCCATGGGATTTGCGCGCGCGCTTGTTGCATAAATGCCTGCAGATCGCCAATATGAGCTAGGTGGGTGTCTTTGAGCATGAGCGCGTCATCTAGCCCTAGGCGGTGGTTTTGTGCCCCCCCATTGCGCACCGAATACTTTTCAAACACCCTTAAAAGTGGGCGGGTTTTGCGCGTGTCCAAAAGCGCAATGGGCAAGCCCTTAAGTAACGCTACAAAGCGCGCGGTGTGGGTAGCAATCCCGCTAGAGTGTTGCAAGAGATTTAATAAAGTGCGCTCAATCTTAAGCAAGAGGGCATAATCTCCCCATAATTCTACAAGGATGTCTTTAGGCTTAAGCGGCGCGCCATCTTGGGTATGCCACACCCGCTTAATGCCCATGTGTTCTAAGAGCATATCTCCATACAAATACCCAGAAAATACGCCCTCTTGCTTGGCAATCACGACTGCTTTAACTTCTTTAGGTTGGACTAGCCTCTCAAAGAGATCGCCCGAGCCGATGTCCTCTTGCAAACACGCCTCTAAAAAGGCTAAGATAGCGGGGTCTTTCATGAGAGCTCCATCATGCGATCTAGGGCGGCTTTAGCTAGCGCGCCCACTTGGGGGTCTACCTGCACGCGGTTATAGGGGCGATGATTCTTATAGGCTTTGAGCACCTCAAAGAGGTCTTGCAAGGTGGTTTCATTCATCGTCGGGCATTCAGGCAAGGTGCTAGAGAGCACAAAGGTGGTTTGTTCCCCTTGATAGGAGGGGCGTAGGCGTTGGATGAAGTTAAACTCCGTGCCCACCGCCACTTTTTGCTCTAGGGGCAAACTTTGGACAAATTTGATAATTTGGCTAGTTGAGCCCACAAAATCGGCTAATTCTACCACACTAGGATCGCACTCTGGATGCACCACGATAATAATCCCGGGGTATTTTTGCTTAAAAAATTCTACATCACTGGGTTTAAAGAGTTGGTGCACCGCACAAAAGCCATTGTAATTAATCACATCGGCCTGTATGATTGCCTCCTTGTCATCCACCCCTAAAGTCGCGCTTTTTAAGCCATGTAGGCGGGCTAGATTTGTGCCCAAACAGCGATCGGGCAAGAAGAAGATTTTTTGCCCCCTTTGGCGCGCGTGGGTGAAAATCTTAGAGGCGTTTGCGCTGGTGCACACCAGCCCCCCTAATGCGCCCACTTTCGCCTTGACCTGTGCGCTGGAGTTAATGTAGGTAATGGGCAAGAGATTAAACAAGCCATAGCTATTTAACACCTCTAAGCTGCGATCAAAATAACTAGAATCGATCATGCGCGCCATGGAGCAACACGCGAGTTTAGGCATGATCACCTCCTTATGGGGGGCTAAGACCTTCACACTCTCCCCCATAAAACCCACCCCACAAAAGACGATCAAATTCTTAGGGTGCGTGCTAGCTTGGCGTGCTAACTCCAAACTATCCCCTACAATGTCGGCTAGGGCGACTATCTCATCTTTTTGATAAAAATGCGCCACTAAGAGCGCGTCTAAATCCTCTAGCAAGGTTTTAATGCTTTGAGCCAACTCATCCATGATCTTCTCCAATAGGGTGTAACGCGCCCAAAAACTCCCCGTAACGTGCTTTATGGTATAGACTTTCTTTAGGCAAAGAACAACCACGCACAAAGAGTACAATAGTAGAGCCCATTTCAAAACGCCCTAACTCTGCCCCCTTAGCTAGAGCGATGGGAGGATCGTAGGCTTTGATACTTAAGGGGGGGTTGGTGGGGGCGTTGGTGTGAATATTGGGATCAAAGTTTAGGACAATCTGCCCTACATTGAGCGCGCCCACGGCCACAAAGTAAAGCAGTGCGCCTCTAGGGTCTTGTGCGACCACCACCACGCGCTCATTACACACGAATAAATGGGGGTGTTTTTGTAATGCGCTCTCATTGACTGGGAAAAGCAAACCGGAAAAATGGCGCGTCTCTATAATCTGCAAATCACAGGGAGCGTGGAAGCGGTGGTAATCTTTAGGAGAGAGATAGAGATTAAAATAGTTATAAGATTTTTCTAGTTGTGAGCCTAGTAGCGCGCCTACCAAGTAGGGCATACCCTTGATTTGCAAGGCTTGCCCCTCTTGCACGCGTCCGCACTCTTTAAGCACGCCATCACAAGGACAAAGCAGGGCATGAGGGGTTTGATCTAGGGGGCGGGGATTTTTGAGTTCTCTAGTAAAAAGGGCGTTGAGAGTGGGATAGGATTCAAGGGGGGCAAAGTCGCTTAGGTCGATCTTAAAAAGTTTGGTGTAAATCTTGTTGATGAGTTTTTGCAAGGGAGTAGGAAAAGCGCAATGGGCAAACTTGCCAAAAAGTCTTGAGGCGGTGTTAGAGAGTGCCATTATTGCATGTCCGCTAGTTTTAAGATAAATTCAATTTCGCCCTTGCCCGTGCGCAATTCTTTGGCAATGGAATCCACACTCCAGCCCTCTTTATACATTTTGATCACTTTCTTTTCATCAATGTCGTCATTGCTGGGCGTGAAATGCCCAAATTCCTTAAACTTGTTTTCTAGGACGATGATCTTTTCCTCTAAATAATCGCGCTCTTTTTGAATGGAGTCTTGAATTTCTTTAATATGGGCGTAAAGATTGCTCAAACTCGCATTCAGGTTATTATTGACCTCATTTTTTACACTCGCCCCAATGCTAGAGGCGTTAAACTCCGCTTGCATTTGGCTTTCTTGAATCCACTTGCGGATTTTATAAATCTCTTGGTTGATGGTGTCTAGGGCTTTTTCTAATTGCTTGGTTTTGCTGACAAACTCTTTATCTTTGATGTAACTATAGGCGATCAGGCATAAGAAAATGAGGAGTACCACCCCGGTAATGATCCAAGTAAATTCATTCGATCCTAATTGCATGTTTTTAAACCTTTCAAACTGGCTAATTCTTGCGCGGCGATATAACTATCCATCTCTTTAATGTGGCTAGCATGCATGCGCACCACCTCGAGCATGACCGCATCAAAGGCGCGCGCGATCAGGGCAAGGACGCGATAAGGCGCGTTAGGCAAAGAAAAGCGCAAATAATACTCTTGATTGGGCTCAAACAAGGACGCGCGCACGCCCAAGACTCCATGCCCTAGCACCTCTAAGAGGGCTTTAGATTCTAGGGGGATAAAATGCCTCTGTTTAATCTCTAAAGCCTGCTCAATGCGTGTGAGTTTCTCATAAATATCGCTCAAGGCTTTAAAGAGCATCGCGTCTTGATCCTTGCCATGGCTTAAAGCCTCCCAGGGGCGCGCGATCTCACTTTGGGCTAATTGGAGATACTCTTCTTCAAAGTGAGGGGTATAGGGAGCGTATTCTAGCGGAATGGCACAGCGCACCAAGCGGGTGAAATGCCCATGTGTGTGGCAAATCTCTTTAAAACTCTCTAGGTTTAACTCAGGCATACAAGCGCACCCCAGAATCTAGCACAATAAAGAGAAAAAACACCACTCCCAAATAGCCATTGGACACAAAAAAGGCTTTAGGGATGTTTTTAAAATCTCTATGCACTAAGAGTTGCTCATAAATCAAAATCCCCATAGACACAATCACCCCGCTAAAGGCAAGCCACCCTAAATGCGCACTCCACACAAACCCCCCCCAACACAGCACAGCCAACACATGGGACAAGCGCGAAAACTCTAGGGTTTTTTGTGCGCCAAAACGCGCGGGCACGGAGTGCAAGCCTACACGCCGATCAAACTCCATGTCTTGCAAAGAGTAGAGCAGATCAAAACCAGCCACCCAGAAAACCACGCCCAAAGCTAGAAACACACTCCAAAGTGGGACAGATCCTAGCACCGCCACCACGCCCGCAATGGGGGCTAGCCCCAAACTCACCCCCAAGATCACATGGGCTAGCGCGCTAAAGCGTTTCATGTAAGAATACCCCCCCAAGATCGCCAAAAAGGGCAAAGAGAGAGCAAAGGCTAGGGAATTGATAAGATAACTCACCCCCACAAAGAGGAGGGCATTGAGCGCACAAAAGAGCACCAACCCCCAAGTGTGGATGCGCCCATCTACGCTAGGACGATTTTGGGTGCGTGGGTTAGCTAAATCAAATTTGCGATCCACAAGGCGATTAAAGCCCATGGCAAAATTGCGCGCACCCAGCAAAGCTAACAAGCAGAGCAATAAAAGCTTAGACCCACACCACAGACTTTCATAGCGTTGCACGCTCGCCACCACAATGGCGATCAAAATAAACATACTAGAAAAAATGGTATGCTCTAATGCCACAAGCTCGCCAAATAGCTTGATCCTAGCCCACATCTCTTACCTCATTTTCAAATTCTTTATTATAACTGAATTTCATTAAAACACCCGCCAAGCCAACACAAGAAAGAGCCCCCCACTGACTAGATACAGCCCCTCATAGGCGTATTTAAAGCGCATGGCTAGCAAAGAAAGCCCCAAATAAGGGAGTAGAAACCAGCTAGGGGTGTGGTAGTTGATGCTAGGGATTTGCCACTCTAGGGCACGCACTAGATAAGAGTCAAACAAGCCACCCCACCCAAAGGCGTGCAAGATCAAACTTAGGGGGAAAAAGATCACAAAGACAAAGCTTAGAAGAATCCCGCTAAGTTGATAGAGACTAAAGGGGGTAAAAAAGGCGTGCACAATGGGGAGCATGCACATAAAGAGCGCACTATTAAAAAGCAGGGCATAGAGGGGGACGGGCAGTTTAGGGGCATATTTGAGAAAGAGATAGATATAAAACACCCCGCACACTGAGAGTAAAAAGCCAATATTGACAAGCAAGTTTGGAAAAAAGGCAAGGCATAGCCCCGCGCCCAGCCCTAGGAGGGCAAAATTGAGCACCTCTAGGGCGCAAAAATAGAGCAAAAAGCCTAGCAGAGCCATCACAAAGGCGCGCAAAAAAGAGGGCTGGAAGCCTAGCAAGATGAGGTAGCCAAAAAGTAAGACAAAGACACACACGCCCAAATCATAATGGGCGTTGCGGTAGGGGAAGTAGCGTTGTTGGAGGGGACGATAACACAAAAAGAGCACACCATAGAAAAACGCGCCCAAAATCCCCAAATGAAACCCACTAATGGCGATGATATGGCTAATCCCTAAACGCATGGCTAGCTCTCTAGTGGATTTATCTAGGGGGTCGGCTAAAAAGAGGGTGTTATAAAAATTGCCCATGTGCGCGTCCGTGTGTTGGGCGTTGAGGTAGGCGCGCAAGCGCGATCTAGTGTCCTTAGTGGATTCTAAGGCAAGATAAAAAGTGTTGAAATAGCAAGATTTGAGGAATTGGAAAAAAGAACAAGAGGAGCTTATTTCGCCATAGGCGCGCACAAAGGCGTGGCTTAAGTCTTTGAGATTTTCTTTACTGGTGGTGTAAAAGACATTCCCCCATGTATCTTTGAGCTGGAGCACGAAATAGGATCGCCCCTGTGGATCAAGCTTGCTATATTGCAAGCGCACTTGGGCATGCACACTCACAGGTTTTTTAGATTTGAAATGTTGGTATTGGGTGTATTTGACATACAAACTCACACCCCCCACACAGAATAAAATCCCCAGTGCCATAAGCCACTCGCGCGCGCCTTGGAGGAAGGGAAGTTGGAAAGGGGAGGGTTTGAAGAAAGTCAAAAGAGGTCGGCAGGATCGAGTACAGATATAGTGCTTTGGGGAGTTAAGTGAGTGCTTTTTTCTTCTCTTGGAGTGTCTAGGCGATCTTCAAAGCGCGTGTAAGCCTTGTTGAACGCGATTTTAATGGTGCCAATATCCCCGTTGCGGTTTTTAGCTAAGATGATCTCTGCGTCCTCTACGCCGTGGTTGGCATCAAAATCCGCTTTTTTCTGGGCGTTGAATTGCTCTTCTAATTTCTTAGCGTCTTCTTCTTTGCCCTCCTTGCGCAATTTAGCTAGGCGGTCGTTTTGGGCGCGCTTTTTGTAAACCTCATCACGGTAGAGAAAAAGCACTTGATCGGCATCTTGTTCGATTGCCCCGCTCTCTTTGAGATCGGAGAGAATGGGGCGTTTATCCTCGCGACTTTCTAGGGAGCGATTGAGTTGGCTCAAAGCAATGATAGGGATTTCTAGTTCGCGCGCTAGAACTTTGAGTCCTCTTGAGATCTCAGCGATCTGGGCGTGGCGCGCTAGTTCGCTCTGGTGGTTAGACATCAATTGCAAATAATCTAAAATTGCGATGCTGATTTCGGGGTGGTGGGCTTTGAGTTGGCGTAATTTGGAGCGCACATGTTCTAAGGTGAGCATGCTAGTGTCATCGATATAAAGGGGCATGCCTTGCAAGACTTGGGCGCATCGGGTCAATTCCCCCCACTGGGAATCGTCTAACTTTCCCAGTTTCAAATTGTGCAGGTGGATATTGGTCGCGTTGGCTAGCAAACGCAACATCAATTGCTCCGCGCCCATTTCCATGCTGAAAAACGCCACGCCCTGTTGGTGCTTGAGGGTGGTGTAAGCGATATTGAGCACAAAGCTAGTTTTTCCCATAGAGGGGCGTGCTCCCACCACAATCAAATCCCCCTTTTGGAACCCGGCACTGTATTCATTGAGTTTGTGGAAACCCGTGTCCAAGCCTAACATTTGGCTATTGCCCCGCAACTTGGCTTCTTCAATGAGTTGCATGGTGTGGATCACGACTTCCCTAGCGTCTCTAAAACCCCCGCGCACATTACGCATCGAGAGTGTGTAGAGTTCGCGCTCTAACATGTCTAAAATTTGTGGGCTAGGGCGTTGGGCTAGGCATTGTTCGCGCACTTCCATAGAAATATCCAGCAACGCCCGTCTAGTAGAAGCCTGTTTGATCGCCTCCACATAGGGTTCTAAGTGCACAATGGGTTTACTAGCCAACACACGCATTAAGCTTTCTTGATCGCTCTCTTTAGAGAGTTGCTCGAGAATAGCGCTCCCTCTAATGGGCAAGTGTTCTTGGTAGAGCTGGGCGCATAACTCAAAAAAGAACCCATGGGCGGGGTGTAAAAAATCCGCAGGCTTGAGTAAGGCAGCCATTTCTTCGTAGCGGTTATTCTCCAAGATCGCGGCTAAGACAATGCGTTCCATTTCTAGTAAGTGATCGTCTTGGCTCAATAGCTGGCTAGTCTGTGTGTCAAGCGCGTCCATCAAACCCCCTTGTGGTTAAGATGAGCGATCAAATCACTAGGCGTGAGCGCGTAAGAGTGGGCGTGAGCGCGCCCAATGAGCGCGTGCGCTAAACTCGCATTCAAGGCAGCATCTAAGGGGCTATAACCCTGTGCGAGCAAGCTTGCCACCATGCCCGCTAGCACATCTCCACTCCCCCCCTTAGCCAAAGAGGGCGCGCCTAAGGGGTTGATGTAAATTTGCCCATGGTGGGCGATGTAAGAATTAGCCCCCTTTAGTAGCACCACAATATGGGGGTAGGCTTGGCTGAAGGCGCGTAAATACTCCAAGCGCAATTCTAGCACTTGGGATAATTCCACTTCAAAACCCACCGCACGCAAAAGAGCAATAAACTCCTTAGGGTGGGGGGTGAGCACAAGCTGGGCAGGGCTTTCTAAAATCTCTTTGAGATGGGGCAGATAAAACATGTCCGCATCCAGCACGCAAGGGGCTTGTTCTAACATCGCTTGCGCATAGGGAGGTAAAACCTCTCCCATACCCATACCCACCACAAAGGCGTTCGCTTGGGGGGGGATGTCAGGCGCATACATAAGTTCCAAAGGTTTGAGGCGTGCTAATTCTGGATCGCCTAACACGCTCACCAAACCAGCCCCAAATCTGAGCGCAGTCAGCCCGGCTAAAAAGCCCGCCCCGCTGTGCGCCCCCACCCACACGCCCACATGCCCAAAATAGCCCTTGTGCACATTGTGCTTAGAGCGCAGGGGCAAAATTAAATCTTGTTTTTCTAATAAAAAGAGATCGTTAGGCTCTTCATAGAGCGCACGCCCCACCCCCAAATCCCCCACCACAATTTCCCCTACAAAATCCTTAGCCACATCGCTAAATAGCGCGCTTTTAAGCGCGCCCATACTAATAGTTGTGTCGGCTTTAAAAGCTAGAGTGCCTATGCGCCCCTGTGAATCTAGTCCGCTGGGCACATCGCAGGCAATTTTTACCCCCTCTAGCGCATTTAAGCGCGCGATTAGTTCTTGATCTTGCGCGCTCAGCACTCCCTTAAAGCCTGAGCCATAGAGACAATCAATCACGATCCCACAAGTTTCCAGATTATCAATCACGCGCACCTCCGCACGCTGTGCGCGATCGTATTGCAACTGACAGAGCGCACTTTTAGGGGGTTTGTGCGCATAACAACACACCTCATAAACCCCTCCTTGCAAGCGACGCGCTAAGGCATAGCCATCCCCCCCCATTATCTCCCCCCCCCACACACCACCAGCACGCGCGCAGGGGGGTGCTTTTCAATGGCGCGCTGGAGAGCCATTGCGGCGTTTTCCATTAAAAGCTCCGCACTAAGATTAAACTTTTCTTGCGCGCGCGTGTCTAATTCCCGCGTGCTAGAATAGACAAATTGCATACAAACCTTTCTTTTTGACTCTAAGACATGCTAGAATTGCCCTAAAAAGGATTTTCATGCGCATTGACACCCCCTTGTTAGAGAGACTAGCCAAGTTATCCATGTTAGAAATCCAAGAACCCCAACTCCAAGAACATTTAGAGGAGATTCTAGCTTTCATGGATGCCCTTAACAATCTAAACTTAGAGGACACCCCTCCCCTAGCACAACCCCCCACACCCCTAAGAGAGGATAGCCCCCATTTACAATCCAGCATCGCCCAAGACATTCTAAGCCACGCCCCTAGTGCTCAAGAAGGGTTTTTTATCGTGCCTAAGATCTTGGGCTAGCGCTCTAAAGACATGAAGAGTCGCCCGTAATTGGGGTTGGAGCGCAAGAGTTTTTCTTTAAACACTCCGTAATTGTCGCACCCGGATTGCAAGCCGTAATTACACACATAAGAAAAGAGATCTAGGGCGCGTTGGTCATTTTGGGGCACACCTAAACCCTTTTGGTACATCACACCCAAATTATTGCAACCCGATAAATTCCCCCCTTGACAAGCCCTTTCAAAGTATTTGGCGGCAAAAAAGTTATTCACCGGCACGCCTTTAGCCCCATGCGCGTAAATCCAACCCAAATTAGCACAACCCTGAATATCCCCCGCGTTGCACGCTAAATAATTCAAATCCACATTGCTCAAACGCGCTTTGTCAATCCCATAAATATTCTTGACATTGGACATCAAGCCTAGATTGTAACACCCCAGATCGCTACCATGCTCGCAGGCGTATTTGTAATAATCTAGGGCTTTGAAATAGTCCTTATTCACACCCACCCCATTGGCATACATCCAGCCTAGATTATTGCACGCCAGCACATCTCCCCCAGAGCAACCCACCGCGTAGAGTTGGGCGGCTTTTTGTTTGTCGTCTAAAGTGGCTTGTTTTTTGGAATCATAAACTTGGGCTAGATTCGCGCACGCACTCGCATCCCCCCCAGAACAACCCATCTCATAGTAGCGTTGGGCTTTATCCATGTCAGTTTGGATTCCCACACCATTTTCATACATTGTCCCCACCGCAAAGCACCGGCCGGGTTGCCTTGATCGCAGGATTTGGCAAAGAGTCTAAAAGCCCCCTGGTAATCCCCTCTTTTAACCGCCACAATCCCCGCGCTCAAAGCATCTTGGGCGACAATGGGGGGGTGATGCGATCGTTGATGGGGGGGGTAGCAGGAGGCTGGGTGAGGGGGGGATTTGTGGGTGCTAGGGCGGGGGGAGTT
>NZ_QXQR01000018.1:0-26374 GCF_003660355.1 Helicobacter sp. L8 | reverse complement strand
TCTCTGTAACTGCTCCCACACCCCCGCTTGTGCCAAAGATACCATTTATGAAATCTGGAATGCGCTTGACAAGGTAGAAACAAACTAAGGAAGACAAAATCAAAAGCACTAAATGCCCCAATAATCCAACAGAATCTAGCACTCCATTCATTGCTGCTGCGCCATTCTGCAAAAGTTTAGAAGGGCCTCCAAAAAATTCTTGTTTAATTTCAGTTTGTGAGGGGATTTTTCTAGTTGTCTCTTGGATGATCTCAAAATTGAAAAAGGCCACCAACATTAAACAGGGCTGATAGAGAGTCAAAGAGAGTAGCTTTTAATGTAGCTAAATAACATTCCCTTAGTTTGGGGAAACAATCCCAAAGGCAAGACTACAATGCCCAGAGCTAGCCAAATTTTTGTTTCTACAAACACCATCAACACAATGATCAAAACTAGGGCTATAAATAGCACTTGTGCGACTACTAATAAGAAAAACAAGACGAGTTGGGGTAGCATTGTAAAAAACATCTTCCATCCTAATTCTTTGAACACCGCGCTATAAAATAAGGTAATTCCGTAGTGGATTGATCAATCAAATTTGCGATGGATGTATGCTCACCTTTAGAGATATTTTTGAATTCTTCATTAAAGAAAGCCCGCATACTCTTGTCAATCATCTCTGTCAAAGCTTCTGCAGGAATGTAGATGATGTTTTTAATTTCACGCATATAAGTAGCTGGTTCAGAAATCGCCCAGTTGATAATGCCTACAAACACCACAAATACCCCCACACCCATTAAGGTCTTGAATTGAAAAAAGTCTCCCTCCTTAACCCGCCTATAAGCCCACACCATAAACAAGATAGAGAGGATGACATTCAAGCTCATCTGCACTCTAAAAAACTCTGTCATCTGTGTGGCTAAATGATTTGCAACATCATTTGCAGGTTTTTGGAAATACTCCATAGTCCTCTAACTTCTCTAGAGTTTCTTTTGCTCTCTGCACAGACATAGGGACTTTCTAAGTGCTCAAATCCCTTAGAAACATATCTGTGTACATTTGTAGCATTGACATTGCTCTCCTCTATAATCTGGCTCAATCTGAGATCGTCATTGCAGTCTTTAGCAAAGGGAGTGTAGATGTCTGGTAATTGACCAGTAAGATTGAAAAACACCCCCTCTAATATCTGTGTATAGCGTTGCCCCTGTTCATCATTATCACAGGCTAAAACTACATTGACAGATAAGTCGGGTGTATTGACGACATTGGGGGGACTTAGCATTTGTCTGGGGATTCTCTGTGAGAAAAGATTTTGAGAGGCTTGTTGTTTCAGGTGCTCCATATCTAAAACCTTGCCCTGCACTAACACAGGTTTGGCATGTTCAGGGCTTTTATAATACGCTCTTCCCCTATCTATAACACTTTCTTAATCTATGTAATCATATAAGCCCAAAGTCTTAGCTACCAAACTATTGAGCCCTACAAAGCTCTCTGTGTCTAAGGAGCCTAAAGGCTGTGCTGTGGGGATAAGCACACAATACCTATTAGCAATATGTCCGTTCTTCTCTATAATTATGGCTCTTAGAGGGCATAATCAAGCTCTCTATGCCCTGTTTTCTAACAAGTCTTGGGCTTGCTTTAGGGGGAGCTGAGGGCTGTCTTTATCGTTGTCAATATCATAAATGAGTAAATTAGTAAAACTCTTGGCATTAGAGGCATTGCGATAGCCTTTTTCAAACAACGCACTAGAATAAGGGAAAGACTTAATGGCTTGTGCTAGCTCTGCTAGAGAGTTCACATTCTGTTCTTGCCAACCTTGTGCGGGCATTTCTTTAGGATTGCGTTTATCAAAGTATCTAGGCCTTGAAAAGCTAATCTTTGAGGTTTTATTGGTAGTGGGCTGTGTGTCTTTAGGCTTTTGGGCTTGTTCTCTCTCATAGTGTTTCCACTCCCTATAGGCTTGCCTCTCTTGCATATACCGCTGATACTCTTGACTTTTATCTTGCTTTATCTGCTCAAACAATCCACTCACAAAGGCGCGTATCTTCTCCACTCCAAACTGCCCTGCACTGCCTAGTAGTAGAGTTGTATTTGGGTTCAAGCCTTTCATCTGGAGATAGGCCATACTATCTAAAATGCTCTCTGTCATCACAATGCTTTTCGCTGCCTTCAAGCCACCACTAGGCACAAGCATTTGCACGCCCTTAGAGCCTTGACAGAGTTCCTTTAAAGGCTTCTCTCTAGGTGAGCCATCTGCATTAGTGGTGAGTGGCTTATTTAGGCGTTTGCTAATCGCACTCATTACAAGTTTTTGATTTTCACAAAGGTAATTAGGCACACAGAGGTTGTTATAGGTGTCGGTTTTGATAGACTTTTGGTAACTCTTAAAGAGCGTGCCTTGTATGCCTCTCTCCCTTAATATCTGGCTTTTTTCTAAGTCATAGAGGGGCAGGGATTGAAAATCCTCTTTGATATGCTTGTGCTCCTGCTGGCTAGTTTGACTTATTGTAGAGCTCTTGGGTCTGTAGTGCGCGCTTTTTCTTTTATGGCGCGTGTTCTTGTCTTGCCTTTGTCTTGCCCACACCTAAATTTTAGATAAAAAAGGGGGGTTGGGTTATGCCACAAAAGCCCTAAAATTTTAAGGAGGCACAATGGCGACAACAAAAGCGGGGGGTTTTGAAGTGGTGTTGCAAAGGGACCACATTAGCCAAAAAGTTAGCAAAATGGCAAAATAGAGGCGGGCACTCTGGGCTACTTGGTCGTCTACGATGAGGGGGGGTATCTTTAAAATGCGCGGCGACTTCTTTCGAGCTCACATCGTGCGTTTCGTAATATGCCCCCCTAACCCTGAAGACCCCTCTTGGAAAGTGAGAAGCGGGACTAGAGCCGTGCCACAAAATCTAAAGAAATCGCCTCAGAAAAAGGGGTTTTGGGAATCCATCTTTGGGTGAGTGAGGGGCTAGGGCAATGTGTGGTGTGATCAACAAAACAAAGGAGCAAACATGTTTATCCAAGATTTGAGTGTTGAACAACAACAAGTGTCCTTGTATCTAGCTAGAAAAGTCATTGAAGCCGATGGGGTGTTGCACGAATTGCAACTAGGCGCGCTAGATGTGATCAAAAAGCAATGTGAATACGGCATTAGTGAAAAAGAAGTGCCCCTTAGTGATCTGGGCAAACTTTTCACCACCAACCACGCTAAACATGCCGCGCTTTTAGAGTTAGTCTCTGTAGCACTCGCCGATAGCCGTTGGCATGACAATGAGAGGGACACCATCTACTCTTATGCCAAAGAAATGGGCGTATCCACGCACAAAGTGGATCAGTTTAAGGACTGGGTGGTGAAAAATTTTATGCTTTACCAAGAGGCGGCTAAGATGTTGGATTAGGAGGCGAAAACGTTTGGATTTGGACTTTTAAAAGCTATGCGATCAACAATAGGAGCGTCTGTAGTGCCAAGGACACCGATGCCACGGGGAGGGACAATTCTGGTTCTATTGCCTATCCTTTATGAGCTGGCTAAAGCGTTTCCCAAAAAATTCATAGAAAAATACCTAACTCACAGAACAGGGAATCCATGCGATGGAGACCCTGCATTAGGGAGCATGTATGGATCGATTTGAGAGATGCATTTTCGCACTCGGGCGTTTATATAGGCGGTGGAGAAATCATGCATTTTACACAAAAATTAGGTCGTGTGAGTCGCTGTAGTGCCAAAGAGTTTTCCGATGGCAAACCCATTTTTGTTTCATGCAAGGGTAAAAAAGCAGTGGGGTATAAAAAAGCTGCTGACTATGCCAAAGAACACGAGGGAGAAGAAAGGGATTATGATTTGATAGATAACAATTGTCATGGTTTTGTCGTGGAATGTTTCACAGAAAATAAACAGAGCGAAGATTTTATAAAAAATCCTCTGAACAAATTGGAGGTTATTTAGGCATGGACTGCTGGTGGCGTTGGGAGTGGAAAAAATAATCTAATTTCTAGCACCACCTTTAATACTGGACTAGGGCTGAGGGGCAAGAATTAAGGAGGAGCAGAAATGAAATTCTATAATTTATGTCAATGGAAGATGGGCAAGCAAACCCAAACACCCCGCAGAGTATCATCATTGATGAGGAAACCACCGTTGAACATGTCAAAGGGAGTGGAACTCTAAGGCGAGCGATTTTGGCTATCCCTCTTGGATTGACTATTACCACAAAAACATGAGAATTCCATGTTGCCAACTTGGGTGTCCTCATGATGCCGAGCTTGGAGCGCATGTAAAAAATTGAGGGGTATGGGGAGAAATGGTGGATTGTCCCCGTATGCTCTAGCCACAACCCACCCACAAACGAGCCCTTTAATGTCAAGGCAAACACGGTGGCTGTGAGACACCCTAAAAAATAACCCCACGCCCCTGATGTGTTGCAAAAACTCTTGGATCGTTTGGGATTTGCGGTCTTGAGTATAATTGCAACACCATAGAGCTTAGGGCGTTGCACATATCCACACTTCTAGAGCTATTGCAAAGCAAAGTAATATCCTTGCAAGCATGCAAAGCCAATCACAACTAACAAGACGCATAGACTTCTTTTGATTGCCAAGATGCGAACACCCGGTTTTAGATAGTGTTGTTTGGCTTTGGTGGCACTCTTTCTAAGGTAATTAAAGAGATAAAAGCATAGGTATTAAGCATACTTAAGCACCGCTAGATTAGATTAAGGCAATAGCGAGGAGTTGTGGTATGCAAGCCCAATTCGCTAAAACAAAAAGAATCATTGCTATTTTATGGACATTTATGCTGGCACTATTGGTTTGGGTGGTGGTCCAAGAAAGCCTTGAGAGAGGAGTTATGGCTATCGCACACGGGCACGATATAGTATTTATTGCCAATGCGATCCACCTTGATATGCGCCCCTATGCTCGCCCTAGTGCCTGCCGGGCATTCAATATTGCAACAAATGGGGTTAGAATCGCCCGAATACTTTTTATAAAAGTCGATCCAAGTTTGGGCTTGGGGATTTGGGATATAATCGCTTGTCCCTCTAAGGTGTTTGACCGACTCTTCTTTAAGCGTTTCATAAATCAGCGTATCACTCATACTCACCTCTCAAAAAATAAAAACCACAGACAGCATTTTAACGAGAGAGAGAGAGAGAGAGTCAAGAGGGTTTGGGTTAATTAGTGGGTTTTATCTAAAATTAAGTAAATAAGTGCCGCCATTATCTGCTTTTTTAACGACCGGGCGGTAAAGGCAAGCCAAGCAGACCGCCGTGCGCGACCCCCCTTACGCCTTCCTCAAGCGGGATACGGGCTTGGACCGAACTCCAAGTGGAGGTTATCAGCGCGCTAAACTTAGCCAAACTATGCTTAAAACACCATTTTAACCCCTTTTCAAGAAAAGCTTTAAAAGCGCAGAGAATTAAAGAGCGTGCAAACAAAGCCAATTTTAGATAACATTTATCTAAAAAGGGGCTTGCATGCTAGTTTTTACCGGAGGCTGTGGTTACATTGGCTCGTCTGTGGCGCGGCTCTTTTTAGAGCGCACGGATTTTAAAATTCTCATCCTTGACAACCTTAGCACAGGCTTTGAGATTCACGCCAAGGCTCTCAAACACCATTACAAAGAGCGTGTAGAATTTCTCAAACTTGACTTAAAAGACACCCAAGCCCTAGATGCCCTGTTACACAGCAAGCGCGATCAAGGACAAAACATTAAGGGCGTGTTGCACTTTGCGGCAAAACTCTTAGTAGAAGAATCTACACGCTTGCCCCTAGCCTACTATGAGAATAACACGCTAAACACCCTACAACTTGCCAAACTCTGCGTCCAACATGGCATTAAGCATTTTCTCTTTTCATCAACGGCAGCAGTTTATGGGCAGACTAACCAACTTGTAGATGAGCAAGCCCCCCTTAGTCCCATTAACCCTTATGGCGCGTCTAAGATGATGAGCGAGCGCATTTTATTAGACACCGCCAAAGTTGCGCCCTTTTCTTGCGCGATTTTGCGTTATTTTAATGTCGCGGGGGCGACCCATTTTAATGACTACCACAGCCCTCACGCCCTAGGGCATCGCGCGCCAAATGCCACGCATTTAATCAAGGTGGCTTGTGAATGCGCCACGCATAAACGCCCCTTTATAGCGATCTTTGGCAATGACTACCCCACGCCCGATGGCACTTGCGTGCGCGATTACATCCACATAGACGATCTAGCTTTAGCGCATTTGGAGGCGTTTAAAACTTTGCGCACAGAAAACACGAGCCAAATTTACAATGTGGGCTATGGGCGGGGCTATAGCGTGGCTGAGGTGGTGGCGAAGGTTAAAGAGATTTCGGGCGTGGATTTTAAGGTGCAAATGCAGGGCAGGCGCACAGGCGATCCGGCAAGCTTGATCGCCAATAACGCTAAGATTTTAAAGCACACGGGTTTTAAACCCCAATTTGACAGCTTAGAGAGCATTGTTAAAAGCGCGTATGTGTGGGAGCAATATCTAGGAGCACAACATGCCTAAGGTGGTGGTGCTCACAGGGGCAAGCAGTGGGATCGGGCTAGAGTGCGCACGCTTACTTTTGGCTAAGGGCTATAAACTCTATGCGATCTCTAGGCAAGTGCGCGCGCTCAAAGAGCTAGAACACCCCCAATGCGTGCGTTTAGATTGTGATCTGTGCGATAATGCCCAACTAGAGGCGCGCGCACAAGAGATTTTAGCCCAAGAAAAGCACTTAGATGGGGTGATCCACAATGCCGGGCGCGGGCTCTTTGGGAGCTTAGAAGAGCAGGGTTTAGAGCAGGTTAAACAACTCTTTGCGCTCAATCTCTTTAGCATTGGCAGGCTTAATTCTTTGCTCCTTAGCGCGCTTCGGACTAACCCACACTCTAAGATCATCCATGTCAGCTCGAGCGCGGGGCGATCGATTAGCTTGTTTTTGGGCTGGTACCACGCTAGCAAATACGCCCTAGAAGCTTATAGCGATGCCCTGCGTGTGGAGTTAGTGCCCTTTAAAGTGCAGGTAGTGCTCATTGAGCCGGGCACCATTGAGAGCAAATGGGGGCAGGGGGCTTTTGGGGCGTATGTGAGCCAACCTAGCCCCTACAAAGAGGAGCTAGACAAAAGCGCGCGCTTTTACACTGATGTCTATAAACATGCGGATAAACCCTTGATTGTCGCCCAGTGCATTCTCAATGCCCTAGAGAGTCCCCACCCCAAAACGCGTTATCTTGTGGGCAAATACGCCCGCTTATTGGTGTGGGCTAAAAGGTGGTTACCGGATAAACTTTATGATGCGATCTTGCGCCGCTATATCTTGGGTTAATCACTTGTTGAATTTGAGCACTTCCTTACTTGCCATGAAGGTTTCGATCTCTTTGGTGTGCCCAAAGAGCAGGAGAATATCCCCGTTTTTCAAAATGAGAGAAACATGGATGTCGTATTCCCATTTGTTCTCCCGTTTCAAGGCGACAATCTTCAAATCCGCCTTAAAGAGATTCAAAAAATCTTGGGCAGCCATGCTTGCATGCGCGTTGCCCACACTCAAACGCACAATTTTCATGCTATTGGTGATGTCAATCACCTCTAAATTGGGGTTAAAAGAAAGCCCCTTGACCAGCCGTTTAGCCGCATCACGCTCGGGGTAAATCACGCGATCCGTGCCGATCTTAGATAAAATCTTGCCATGGATGAGAGTGGAGGCTTTGGCGATGACTTCGCGCACCCCGATCTCTTTGAGTGCCATCACGCTTAAGATGGACGCTTCCACACTCTGCCCGATACTCACAATGGCTGTATCCACTTCGGCAATACCCGCATCTCTAAGCGCGTTGATGTCCGTTGTGTCAATGATGAATAAATTGTCGCACACCCCCCTAAAAGCCTTGATAGTGTCCTCATTGATGTCCAGCGCGATGACTTGTTCCCCATTTTCCACCAAACCCTGCACCACATGCGAGCCAAATTTGCCCAAGCCTAATACCGCATAAGTTCTCATAAAACCACTCCTTCTTCAGGGTATTTAATACTACGGGCTTTGTTCTTGCCTAGCAAAGCCATGCTAAAGACCAAAACCCCCACGCGCCCCATAAACATCAGCGCGATCACATAGAGTTTACCAAAATGGCTAAAAGTTGCCGCTAAGGAGAGATTCCCCCCATCGCCCGTGCTAGCCCCCACGGTGCCAAAAGCCGAACAGATTTCAAAGAGCAGACGCAAGAAGTGCTTATTTTGCGTGTCATCTGTGGCGCTCAAAACCATCGCGGAGATGATGATGTAAAACATGGTGATGATAAAAATCAAAAAGGATTTTTTGATCACCGACTGGGGGATTTCTCTTTGGAACAACACCACTTCGCGATCTTTGAGTGTGCAGTAGGCATAAAAGAGCAGGAGGGTTACTGTGGTGATTTTAATGCCACCAGCCGTGCCCCCGGGAGCTGCCCCAATGACCATGAGCAAGGAGCAGAAAAACAGGCTTTGATCGTGCAAACCGGCCATGTCAATGGTGTTAAACCCGGCGGTGCGCAAATTCACCGAGATAAAAAAGGTGCTTAAAAACTTGTGGAACCAATCTAAATGCCCTACACTCTTGGGATTATGCCACTCAAAGAGCAAGATCACCACCACGCCTAGCGTGATACAAACCGCGGTGGCAATCAGCACAATACGCGTGTGCACGCTTAAACGCCCATGGTGGCGGCGGTAGTTATAGCATTCACTCAAGACCAAAAACCCCAATCCGCCCAAGATAATCAAGATACAGATGATGGCATTCACCACCACATCATCGCGGTAATTAACTAAATTCAACTCAAAAATGCTAAACCCCGCGTTATTAAACGCCGAGATCGCATGGAAAATGCCTGCCCAAAGCGCTTGTTTAAAGGGCAAATCGGGCAGAAAATGCAAGGTGAGGATCAACGCCCCCACACCCTCAATGATAAGGGTAAAAAGGAGAATCTTTTTAAGATACTTGATAATGCCTTGCAGGTTGGGGTAATCTAGCGATTCTTTGAGCAAGACACGGCTTTTAAAGTCCATTCTCTTGCCAATGAGCAGGAATAATAGCCCGGCTAAACCCATGTAACCAAACCCGCCTGCTTGAATCAAGCCCAAGATCACCCCCTGCCCATAGATGCTTAAATCCAATGCTGGATTAAGGCTAATGAGCCCGGTCAAACACACCGCCGAAGCGGTGGTGAAAAACAGATCGATGAAGGCAATGGGCTTGGTGCGCATGGGCTCAAAACTGAGCAACACCGCGCCCAAGAGCGCTAAGAACACATAACTAACCACAATGGTGCTAAAAGTTCTATTGACAGATTCTGCCTTATTTAAAAAACTCTCATTTGCCAAATCTAACCCTTAAGTGAGAAAATATAAACAGAGCATGCTCACTACGCCCGCATACACAAAGCCCACCAAGCAATACCCCAAAATACTACGCGCCTCCAATCTTGCGATCCCTAGCAAGGGCAGGGCAAAAAAAGGCTGGATCATATTCGTCCACGCATCGCCCCAAGCAATGCTCATGCTTGTAAGGGCTGGACTCACCCCCAAAGCCACCCCGCTAGGGATGAGCACAGGTCCCTGCACGGCAAATTGCCCGCCCCCACTAGGGATAAAGAGATTGAGCAACCCAGCAGACAAGTAACTTAACACCGGGAAAGTCTCCTTAGTAGCAAAGCGCGCAAAGGCATCGGCTAGTAGGCTAGCAAAACTCACCCCTTGCGCATTTTTCAAGCCCATCACCCCGATAATACCCGCATAAAAGGGGAAGAGCAACACGATCCCGGTTACACTCTTCATGTCATTCTCCATCGTCTTTAAATATTTCTGTGGGCTGGCGTGCAAGAGCAAGCCTAGAAATAAAAAGATCAAAATCAGGCTATTGAGGTTTAAAGACGCGCCATGGGCAAAATAAATCCCCAGATAGGTTAATCCTAATACCCCCAAACCCACCCCTAAGTATTTGTTATGATCCAAGCGGTAGGCAAAAGTTGAGTGTTGGGGGGTTATCTCCTGAGGGGGGTTGGCTAATAAGGCGGGATCGATGGGGGTGGGATTCTTGGGGTGCAAGAGCATGTTAATTAAGGGCAAACCCAGTAGCAGTAAGCCCACAATGGCTAGATTAAAGGGCGCAAAGAGGGTTTGGCTCAAAGGGATGGGGCTAGTGAGCACCCCCCCACTGAGTTTGCCCAAATCCCCATCTGCTGTGGCGATCTTAAGAGGAATACTCCCAGAGAGCCCGCCATGCCAAATTAAAAAGCCTGAATACGCGCTAGCCACCAAGAGGGGATAGTCCACCCCTTTGATCCTTTGGGCTAGCACCCTAGAGAACACTGCCCCCACAACCAAGCCAAATCCCCAACTCACATAACAGCCTAGTAGCGAGGCTAAGGTGATGCTAAAGAGCGCCATTTTAGGGGTTTTGACATAGGAAGCAAGGGCATAGAAGAGTTTTTTAACAGGGCTAGATTGGGCTAGGGCGATCCCTGTTGCCAAGAGCAAGAGCATTTGCATGGAAAATTTTAAAAGCAAAAACAAACTCTGCCCCCACTGGCTTAACACCGCCTCCACCCCCACCCCCACAACGCCTACCACACATACCATCGCCACGAGAGTGAGCGCGATAGCAAAGATAAAGGGCGAGGGCGCGTAATTTTGCAAGAACAAGACCAATGAACGCATAGCAATCCTTTATCCAAGTATAGCAAAACTGCGCCTATCCAAGTAGCGCGCGATCGCCTAGGCGTGTTTGCAACCACTCTAACAACGCTCCCTTGTCATTGCGCACCGCCCCACACATCACCCCCTCTAAGCACGCCTGCAAGAGCGCGCCTATTTGTGCGCCTTGAAAGCCCAATTCTATTAAATCCGTGCCCCTAAGGGTTAAGTAGCGCAAAGAATAGACTTCGTGGTTTTTTAATATCCTCTTGAGCGCGCGTTTTAAGCGCGCGCTTAAAAGCGGGTCTTGGGCTTGATAAAAACCCAAAAGAGCGCGTAACTGCCCTAAATGCAAGTGTTGTAATTGTTTTTTGAGCCATAGATTGGGGTTTTCTATGGGTTCTAAGGGGATATGTCTGAACAGTTGGCACAAGGATTGGGCGAGTTTTTTAGAAAATCTTAAGCGCGCGCAAAAATCGCGCAGAGTTTGACTATCCCAAGATTGGCAGATTAATAAAAGCCGCGCGCGCAAGTTGGGGGGGGTTTTTTCTAGCGCATCTAAATGCGTGAAACGCGCTTGCAGGGTGTTTTCTAAGAGGGCTTGAAATTGGGTAGTAGTGTTAGCAAAGTCCCCTAGTAAAAGCTTAAAAAACTCTACACGGATGCGCTCTTTGGCGATGTGTTTTAGTAAAGGGGCTTGTGCCCATAGGGCTTTTTGGGTAGCAGACTCAAGGGTAAAACCTAGAGTGCTAGCAAAGCGTAGGGCGCGCAAAATCCTCAAAGCGTCCTCTTGCAAGCGCAAAAATGGATCGCCCACTAATCTTAAGCGTTTATGGGCTAGATCGTCTAGCCCGCCATACAGATCTAATAAGCCCTTTTGGGGGTGGAGCGCAAGGGCGTTAATGGTAAAATCGCGCCGTGCTAAATCGCTCTCTATGGATTGGACAAAGCTGAGCGCGCTAGGGTGGCGGTGATCGTGATAAGCCCCCTCCTGTCTAAAAGTGGTGATCTCAAAAAAATAGCCCTTAAAACTCACCCCTAAAGTCCCATAAGCGCGCCCTAAATCCACTAAAACCACTCCCTCTATGCCCTCTAAGAGGGCTTTTAGTTGCTCAGGGGTCGCGCTGCTAGCTAGGTCATAATCTTTAGGTTTTTTACTTAAGAGCAAGTCGCGCACACTCCCCCCCACGATATAGGCTTGATAACCGACACGCTCGATGAGCGCATGCAAGTCTAGCAAGCTTGAGGGTAGGGCGCGCTTTAAGCGCAAAAAAGAGCTATCCCAACCTGCCATGTTATAATGATTTTAAAAGGCTAGCCATGTTTAACCCCTTTGATATAAAAACCATGCTATCTACCCAAGATTTCAAAACAACCACCTGTGTGCTCTGCTTTAGTGGGGGGCAGGATAGCACCACTCTAGCCCTATGGGCAAAGCACGCTTTTAAACAAACCTATTTACTAGGCTTTAACTACGATCAAAAACACGCCATCGAGCTAGCCCAAGCGCAAAAAATTGCGCGCATGTTAGAATTGCCCTATAAAGTGCTCCATCTCTCTTGTTTGCAAGAGATTAGCACCTCCGCGCTCTTTGCGCGCACCCCCCACGCGCTCAATACCCCCCACCCCCAAGCTTTAGACCTGCCTAGCTCCTTTGTGCCCAATCGCAACGCGCTCTTTAGCACTTTGGCGCACGCCTACGCCTTTAATTTGGGCGCACAAGCGGTGTTACTGGGAGTGTCTATGCAGGATTATAGCGGGTATTTTGATTGTCGGCAAAATTTTGTAGAAAGTCTGCAGGTGAGTTTGAATCTAGGGGCTTTTGGCAAAAAAGAGGGGATCAACTTGCTAACCCCTTTGATGTTTGCTAGTAAAGCTCAAGAATTCCAACTTGCCCACGCTTTGGGAGGCTTAGAGTTGATTTTAGAGCACACTCATACATGCTATGAGGGGATAAGGGAGAATCGCCATGATTATGGTTATGGGTGTGGGGCTTGCCCTGCATGCCAATTGCGCCAAAAGGGTTATAGGGAATTTGCCAAGAGGCTTTAATCCAAAACACCCCGCTTTGGCAAACACAGCGCGCACACAAGCGCAATAGCCATCACCACCGCCACATAGACAAAAAAGCCATTTTCTATACCCTTGCTTTTGAATTGCAGGGCGATATAGGGGGCTGTGCCCCCAAATAGCGCATTGGCGATCGCAAAGGCAAAGCCTGTGCCTAGCGCGCGCACATGCTGGGGGAAGAGTTGGGCTTTGAGGATTCCTGAGATTGAGGTGTAAAAACTTAAAATGCCAAATAAGCACAACACCAAGCCAAAGGCGACACTAGGGTGATGCGCATAGAGCGCAAGAGATTGGAAGAGCGGATAAATCCCTATGAGAGCTAAGAGGGCATAAAGGGTGATGGATCGCTTGAAGGTGATTTTATCGCCCAAGTAGCCAAAAAGGGGTTGGATGAGCATCAAGATCGCTAGGGCGATCAAAAAGAGATCATTGACCTCCACCTTAGGCATCCCGGCATTTTCTAAGAAGGTTTTGGCGTAAGTGGTGATGGTGTAAAAGCCTAGCGAACCTCCGGCCGTGATCCCCATCACCAGCACAAACGATCGCCCATAGGGGCGCAAAGCCTTGAGAGTGCCCCGCTCTGCATGCTCTTGCAAATTACTAGAACTCTCATCCATCAGTTTGCGCGCCACTAAAGACCCCAGAGCTAGCACCCCTCCTATGACAAAGAGAAAACGCCACGCAAACGCGCCCATTTGCGCCACGCCAAAAGTAGCCAGCAAGATACTAATGCTTGCTACGGCTAAGAATTGCCCCCCAATCAAAGTTACATACTGAAAAGAGCCATAAAACCCGCGCCTCCCTCCTGCAGACAATTCCGCTAAATAGGTCGCCACAATGCCATATTCTCCGCCCACACTCAAGCCCTGAATAAGGCGCGCGCAGAGTAAAAAAAGACCTGCATAATCCCCCACTACCGCCTTTGTGGGCAGAGCAGCGATCATAAAAGAGCCTAAAGCCATCACAATCACAGAGATCACCATAGAGTGTTTGCGCCCAATTTTATCAGCCAAAGCCCCAAAGATCCACGACCCTAAGGGGCGCGCAAAAAACCCCGCCGCAAAGATTCCAAAGGCGCTCATTTGTTGCACGATGGGGTTGCTAGAGGTGCTAAAATCATGCGCAAAGTAGGTTGCGCTAAAGGCGTAGATATAAAAGTCAAACCACTCCACTAAATTCCCACTGGCTGCAGCGATGATGGAACGCTTGTTAGTCGCCATTATCGTTTCCACACTTTAGACAAACCCTTAGCCAATAAACCGGGTTTTTGTTGTTTGGCAAAACGGCGCAGAGTGGCTAAAAAATGGTGCCACTCGTGGATTTCCATCGCTGGGATCGCCCCGGCGTAATTGGTGTGGGGGGGTAAATCTTTGCCCACCGCCCCCTTGCCCCCAATTTGGGTAAATTCCCCAATGTGCATATGCCCCCCCGTGCCCACCTGCCCGCCTAAAACCACATTACGCCCCATTGTGGTAGAACCTGAAAGCCCCACTTGGGAAACGATGATCGAATGCTCGCCTAGCACGCAATTATGCCCCACTTGCACCAAATTATCAATTTTGACTCCCTCTTTGATGTGGGTTACCCCAAAGACGGCGCGATCAATAGTAGTGCCCGCCCCAATCTCTACATGATCATCAATTTGCACAATCCCCGTATGCTCGATCTTGACATGCTCGCCCTGCGCTGTGTGGGCGTAACCAAAGCCATCGCTCCCCACCACGCTATTAGCATGGATACGCACATAGTTACCTATTAAGGTGTTTTGGTAAATAGTAACATTGGGGTAAATTTTACAATGCGCGCCAATTTTCACCCCATCGCCTACCACGACATTAGCCATCAGCACACTCCCCTCTCCTATCTCCACCCCCTCCCCCAAAACCACCCCGGGCATCAAAACCACCCTCTCCCCTAATTTGGGAGGGTGGGGGTTAATGGGGCGGGTGAACATATCTAGCTTAAACGCGTCTGAAACGCGCGCAAAGGCTAAATGGGGGTTGGGCGTGATGAGGGCTAAAGAATTGGGGGGGATTTTGCTAGCATGCTCAGAGCGGATAAAGATCGCCCCGGCTTTGCTCTCCTTGAGTTTTTTCAAATAGGATTTTTGATCCACATAGCTTAAGTGGTTGGGGGTGGCACTCTCTAGGGGAGCGATCCCAGCCACCTCAAAATCCTTAAAATTAGGGGGGAGGGGGATGTCTAGGGAGTAGTGTGCTAATAACGCGCTTAAAGTCATGCAAACTCCTTTGTGCTAGAAATTTCTACCATTTTAGCCAAATTGTGCGGGTCTAAACTCGCCTTGCCTACCAGCACCCCATCGACATGTTCTAGGGCTAAAATCTCTTCTGTATTCTCCACCTGCACACTCCCCCCATAGACCATTAGGGGGTTGGCTTTGAGCTTTTGGCGCAAGGATTCTAGGGTTTGATCGATCTCTTGGGGTTGCGCGCTCACCCCCGTGCCAATCGCCCAAATGGGCTCGTAGGCGATGAGGAGTTTAGGGTATTGCAAATCAATGCCCCGTAATTGCCCTGCCAAATGTGTTAAGAGCGCGTCTTGACCCTCTTGGCGTTTTGCTAAACTCTCCCCGATACAAAAGACGATCTGAAAACCATGCCGGGCAAAGAATTCAAACTTTTGCGCACAGAGCGCATCGCTTTCCTTTAAGAGCAAACGCCTCTCGCTATGCCCGATCAACACGCTTTTAACCCCCCTCTTCTCTAGGGCACATAAGGTAACCTCCCCACTAAAAGCCCCCTCTAGTGCGGGGTAGGCATCTTGTGCCCCTAGGGAAAAACGCGTGTAGGTGTTATTGAGCATACCCAATTCTAATAAGGGGGGGAACACACCCACATAAGGGGCACTGGCGCAAGGAAGCGCGCTCTCCAATGTTTCTAAATAAGGGAGTAGGTCTAAGGCGTAAGACTTTAGGTTAGCTAAGACATATTTCATGCGCGCTCCGCGATCGTAAACTCCAAGAATCTTAGCAAAAGATGGCAAAAGATAACCCAAAAAGTTCTATAATTTCGCTATCATTTTAAAAATTTGAGAAGGGAGTGGCATGCAGCAAGAGGAAATCATAGAGGGCTACTACGGGGTTACCACAGAGCGCAAGAAAAGCGGGGTTTACGCCAAGTTAGATTTTTGGCAGAGCGCGACCGGGCTCATTTTAGCCCTATTTATGATTGCGCATATGTTTTTGGTAAGCAGTATTTTAATTAGCGATCGCGCCATGTATGCGGTAACAAAATTCTTTGAGGGGAGCTTGTTTATCAAAGCGGGCGAGCCGGCTATTGTGAGCGCGGTAGCAGCCGGAGTGATTGTGATCTTGGTCGCGCATGCCTTTTTGGCATTACGCAAATTCCCTATCAACTACCGCCAATACAAGATTTTTAAAACCCATAAACACCTCATGCAGCATGGCGACACCACGCTGTGGTTCGTGCAGGTGGGCACGGGTTTTGCGATGTTCTTTTTAGCCAGCGTGCATCTCTTTGTCATGCTCACTGCCCCCCATAGCATTGGTCCCCATGGCTCATCTTATCGCTTTGTCAGCCAGCATTTTTGGTTGCTCTATATTTTCTTGCTCTTTGCGGTGGAATTGCATGGCTCTATCGGGTTGTATCGCTTGGCGATCAAATGGGGCTGGTTTAAAAATCTGGGCATTGAGGGCTTGAGAAAAGCCAAATGGGGCATGAGCGCGTTTTTCATTGTGCTAGGCTTGCTCACTTATGGAGCCTACATCAAAAAGGGGATCACCCAAAGGAGTCAGGGCATTAGCACGATGCAACAAGCGATCCAGCTAGACGAACAACTGCATAAGGAAGGAAAAGAATGAATATCATCTATTGCGATGCGTTGGTGGTGGGTGGCGGTTTGGCAGGCTTGCGTGCTAGTATCGCGTGCAAACAAAAGGGCTTGCACACCATTGTGCTAAGCCTTGTGCCTGTGAGGCGTTCTCACTCAGCTGCCGCACAAGGGGGCATGCAGGCAAGTTTGGGCAATGCTAAGATGAGCGAGGGAGATAATGAGGATCTGCATTTTTTAGACACGGTGAAGGGGAGCGACTGGGGTTGCGATCAGCATGTTGCGCGCATGTTTGTTACCACCGCGCCCAAAGCCATTAGGGAGTTAGCTAGCTGGGGCGTGCCTTGGACGCGCATTAAAAAGGGGGATCGCAAGGCTGTGATCAATGGCGAGCATGTTACTATCACGGAAAGAGAGGATCGCCATGGCTATATCCAGAGTCGCGACTTTGGAGGCACAAAAAAGTGGCGCACCTGCTTTACAGCGGACGCGACCGGGCATACCATGCTCTATGCAGTCGCCAATGAAGCCTTGCACCACGGCGTGGATATTTACGATCGTAAAGAGGTTTTGACCTTAATCCACCATGAAGGCGTGTGCTATGGGGCAGTGGTGCGCGATCTCATCACCGGGGAGTTGAGTGCCTATGTCTCTAAGGGCACGCTTTTAGCCACGGGGGGCTATGGACGGGTCTATAAACACACCACCAATGCGGTGATCTGTGATGGAGCCGGGATTGCCAGCGCGCTAGAAACCGGGGTAGCCAAGTTGGGCAATATGGAAGCGGTGCAATTTCACCCCACCGCTTTGGTGCCTAGCGGGATTTTAATGACTGAAGGGTGCAGAGGCGATGGGGGGATTTTGCGCGATAAATTTGGGCGCAGATTCATGCCCGCCTATGAGCCTGAAAAGAAGGAATTAGCTAGCCGTGATGTGGTGAGTCGGCGTATCTTAGAGCACATTAAAAAGGGCTATGGCGCGCCCTCCCCTTATGGCGATCATGTGTGGTTGGACATTGCCATTTTGGGTCGCGAACATGTGGAGAAAAACCTACGCGATGTGCATGACATCGCTAAGACCTTTGCGGGCATTGATGCAGCGGATGATAGCGTGGAGAGCGAGGAAAACATGAAAGACATGCCCAAAGATGAGGAACAATTTGGGCAGGCGCGCCCAAACAAAAAGGTTGGGTGCCTATCAAACCCATGCAACACTATTCTATGGGGGGACTACGCACCAATTACAAGGGAGAGAGTCATCTCAAAGGGCTCTTTTGTGCGGGTGAGGCAGCTTGTTGGGATTTGCATGGCTTTAACCGACTAGGGGGTAATTCTGTGAGCGAGGCGGTGGTGGCTGGGATGATTATTGGGGACTACTTTGCCCAGCATTGCGCGCAAGCGAGCATTGAGATCAACACCCAAATTGCACAAAACTTCATTAAAAAGACAGAGGATCATCTGCAAGGTCTCTTGCACAATGAGGGCAAGGAGGATGTCTATGTGATCAGAGAGCGCATGCGCGAAATTATGGATGAGAAAGTGGGGGTCTTTAGAGAGGGGGCGATCTTAGAGGAGGCTGTGCATGAGCTAGAAGAGCTTTACAAACGCGCCCAGCATATCCATGTCAAAAATAAGAAAACCCATAATAACCCCGAGCTAGAGGACGCTTACCGCACCCAAAAAATGCTCAAACTTGCCTTGTGTATTGCTAAGGGCGCGCTGGATCGCACTGAAAGTCGCGGGGCGCACACCCGCATTGATCACCCTAAAAGAGATGATGCTAATTGGCTCAAACGCACTCTAGCCTCTTGGGAGGACCCTGCTCAAACTTTACCCACCTTGAGCTATGAGGATTTAGACATTATGACAATGGAGATTAGCCCGGATTTTAGGGGTTATGGGGCTAAGGGCAATTTCATCCCCCACCCTCTTAAAGAGGAGAGAGACGCTCAGATTGCCAAAATTACAGAAGAGGTCAAGGCGCGCGGAGGGGATCGTTACGCTCTGCAAGAAGCCTTGATGCCCTTTGATTTGCAACCCCAGTATAAAGCCCGCAACATCAGACTAGGAGAAAGTTCATGAGTCGCACCATCACCATCAAAGCCCTCAAATTTGACCCCCAAAGCGCGGTGTCTAAGCCCCATTTTAAGGAGTATCAGTTAGAGGAAATCCCCTCCATGACTCTTTTTATCGCTTTGGGCATTATTCGCGAAACCTTGGATCCGGATTTGAGTTTTGATTTTGTCTGCCGGGCTGGGATTTGTGGGAGTTGTGCGATGATGGTCAATGGCCGCCCGCGTTTGGCGTGTAAAACCTTGACTTCTAGCTTTAGCGAGGGGGTGATCACGCTGATGCCCATGCCCTCTTTTCCCTTGATCAAGGATTTGAGCGTGAATACGGGCGAGTGGTTTTTTAGCATGACTAAACGCGTGCAAAGTTGGGCGCACCACCGCAAAGAAGTGGATATTACCCAGCCAGAAGAGCGCATTGACCCAGATGAAGCCCAAGCGGTGTTTGAGCTGGATCGTTGCATTGAGTGCGGGTGTTGCATTGCCGCGTGTGGCACGAAACTGATGCGTGAAAACTTCTTAGGGGCAGCTGGGTTAAACCGCGCGATGCGCTTTTTGATTGATTCGCATGATGAGCGCAGTGATGAGGATTTTTACGAATTAGTGGGCGATGACGATGGGATTTTTGGGTGCATGAGCTTGATTGGTTGCCATGACACCTGCCCTAAGCAAATCCCCTTGCAAGAGAGTTTAGCCAATTTGCGCAACCGCATGGTGAAGGTGGGTAGGGAACGCTAGGTTTTTCTAGCCTTGCGTCTTTGCTATTGGGCACTCTTGTGCCTTGTAGTGTTGGCTGGGTGCACCATTATCCGCCAACAAGGTCCCTATGCGCATTCCCAGTTAGAACACTATGATCCCAAACAGACCCCTATTGCTAGGATTTATGCTACCCAGTTAGCCCAAAAGCCCACCCAGAGTTTGGGTTTTCTCCTCCAAGAGGGCGATCAAGCCTTGTTGCAACGCATCGCCTTGATCCGCATGGCTACCCACAATATTGACATCCAAACCTATCTTTACAAGAACGACATCTCTGCGCGCGCGATGATGTTTGAACTCTACAGGGCGGCTAATCGGGGGGTGAAAGTGCGCTTGTTAATTGATGACAATGGCTTAGATTCGGACATGTCAGACATTATCATGTTAGACACCCATCCTAATATTGATGTGAAAATCTTCAACCCCTACCGCATGCGCAACAAAGGTTTACGCATTCTTGAGATGTTAGCCGATTACGATCGCATCAAAAAGCGCATGCACAATAAACTCTTCATCGTGGACAATATCGCTTTAGTGATCGGGGGGCGCAATATCGCCGATGTCTACTTTGACAACGATTTAGAAGAAAATTTCTTGGACATTGACGCGCTGTTTTTAGGTCCAGTGAGTCTGCAAGCCAAACAAAGCTTTTTGCAATATTGGAACTTCCCTAGCGCGATCCCAGCGCACTTATTACCCAGTCATTCCAAACTCAAAAAATACGCCAAAACCTACCAAAGCCGCCTCTCCAAGATTCTCTACCCCCCCAACCAGCACACCCACTATGAAGAACATGTTTTAGAATTCATGCGCGCCTTTATCCATAAAAAACAAATTGCCTACCAGGGGCAAACCTCCTTTATCGCCGATAGCCCCTATAAAATTTATACCCCCAAGCCCAAATCGCCTATTAAAAAAGCCCTCAAAGTCATTTTAGCGCACACCACTAATTCGCTCTACATCGCCTCCTCCTATCTTGTGCCCGGGCGCGCGCTGTTGAAACGCTTTATCCAAAAACTCAATGCGGGCTTAGAACTCAATATCCTCACCAACTCTCTAGCTTCTACCGATGCGATTGTAGTCTATGGGGCATGGGAGCGATACGCTAAAAAGCTTGTGGAAGCGGGGGCGAATGTCTATGAAACTAAAAGCGATCTCTCTAAATACGCGCGCTACACGCGTAGGGGGCTTAAACTCAAGATCAAGGGACGGCTTAAAAACTCTTTGCATAGCAAAACCTTGATCTTTGATGGGCACAAAACTTGGATTGGGAGTTTCAACTTGGACGCGCGTTCGGCGGGCATCAACACCGAATCGGTAGTGATCTTTGAAAATAAGAAATTCGCGCTTTACTTGCAGGGGTTGATGCAAGAGCAGATGCAAGAGAGTTGGCATTTGCTTGTGCTCAAACACGCTCTGCGCCACAAACTGGTGTGGGAGGGGGTGGAAAACGGGCATGTGATTCTCTATGACAAACCCCCCAACACCTCCGCTTTGTTGCGCTTTATCAAGGATTGGTCTAGGATATTGCCCGAGAGTGAGTTGTGAGTTTGGCTTGCAGGCTATCCTAGTGCCTAATCATAGAAAGTTTTTACCCTACATCTGCTAAAATGCGCCCTAAAATCGTTAGGAAGACCATGTTAACCCTAGAGCAAGCTTTAAAGCTATCCCCTCAAGCCTTAGAAGAGTTTAAACTCAAGCTAGCCCAACGCGTGCAAGAAAAACCCGAACTCAATGCCTATGTCCGCTTACCCCAATCTAGTAACGCAGGTGTACCCATCCTCATCAAGGACAATATCAATGTGCAAGGCTGGGAGATCACATGTGCTAGCAAGATACTAAAGGGTTATATCGCCCCCTATAATGCCAGCGTTATCGATCGTTTGCACCAGCATGGCATGTGCGCCTTTGGGTTAGCCAATATGGACGAGTTTGCTATGGGGAGCACTAGCGAGTCAAGTTGTTATGGTCCGGTAAAAAACCCTAGAGACACTGAGCGCGTGCCCGGGGGCAGTTCGGGGGGCTGTGCGAGCGCGGTCGCTGGGGGGGTAGCCATTGCCGCTTTGGGAAGTGATACGGGGGGTTCGATTCGCCAGCCAGCCAGCTATTGTGGCTGTGTGGGGCTCAAGCCCACCTATGGGCGGGTGAGTCGCTATGGCTTGGTGGCTTATAGTTCTAGCTTGGATCAAATCGGTCCTATTACCCAAAATGTGCGCGATTGCGCGCTTTTATTGGATGCCATCAGCGGGCACGATCCCAAAGATTCCACCAGTGTAGCCCTAGAACCTAGCCAAACTTTTAAACACCTCAATGTTAAGCGGGCTTTGCGCGTGGGGGTGCTAGAAGAGTCTTTAAAGGACGCAAGTGCTGAGGTGCAAAAGGCTTATGCTGATAGCCTACACAGCTTGGAGAAAATGGGGCACACTCTAGTGTCCCAGCGCATGGGCGATCACAAGCACCACATCGCCGCTTATTATATTTTGAGCACGGCGGAGGCAAGTTCTAATCTAGCGCGTTTTGATGGGGTGCGTTATGGGAATCGCTTAGAGGGCAAAGACCTCAAAGAGCTTTACATAAAAACGCGCTCACAAGGCTTTGGCGCTGAGGTTAAAAGGCGCATTATGTTGGGCAATTTTGTCTTAAGTAGTGGTTACTATGAGGCTTACTATCTCAAGGCGCAAAAGGCGCGTGCGCATATTGTCCATGAATATAAAAAGCTCTTTGAAGACGCAGATGTGATCTTTGCCCCTGTTGCCCCCTCAATCGCCCCCAAATTCAACGCACATGCCAGCCCCCTAGAGATGTATTTGAGCGACATTTACACCGTGGGGGTGAATCTAGCTGGCTTGCCTGCGATCTCTATCCCTGTTGCCTACCATGGCAAACTCCCCATTGGGATGCAATTTATCGCCCCAGCCTTTGAGGAGCAACGGATTTTAGATGTAGCCTATGGCTTAGAAGAAGTCTTAGAGTTAAGGGGAATACCATGCGACTCTTAGGGAAGGCTTTAACTTTTGAAGATGTGTTGTTAGTGCCCGCTTATTCGGAGGTGTTACCCAAAGATGTCAGCGTGGTTTCCAAACTGAGCACGCGCATCCATTTGAATATCCCCTTTGTGAGCGCGGCGATGGACACGGTTACCGAGTTTGACACCGCCATCGCGATGGCGCGCTTGGGAGGCATAGGAATCATCCATAAAAATATGGATATTGAGGCGCAAGTGCAACAAGTCCTTAAAGTGAAGAAGAGTGAAAGTGGGGTGATTCACGACCCCATTTATATCCACGCAGAGGCTTCGCTAGGGGAGGCTAAGGCGATTGCAGACAATTACAAGATTTCTGGCGTGCCCGTGATCGATGCCCAAGGGATTCTCATTGGGATTTTAACCAATAGAGATATGCGCTTTGAAACTAATTGGAGTAAAAAAGTGGGCGCGTTGATGACTAAAGCCCCCTTGATCACTGCCCCCGTGGGGGTGAGTTTAGATCAAGCCCAAGCTATCATGCACGATCACAAGATCGAAAAACTCCCTTTGGTAGATGAGCGCAATGTGCTCAAAGGACTTATCACCATTAAAGACATCCAAAAGCGCATTGAGTATCCCCATGCCAATAAGGACGCTGTCGGGCGTTTGCGCGTGGGGGCAGCCATTGGGGCTAACCACTTGGATCGCGCCCGCGCTTTGGTTAAGGCTGGGGTAGATGTGTTGGTGCTAGATAGCGCGCACGGGCATTCGCGCAATATTTTAAACACCCTAGAGGCGATTAAAAAGGAGTTGGACATAGATGTGGTAGTGGGCAATGTGGTAACTGCCCAAGCCACTAAAGACCTCATTAACGCAGGTGCAGATGGAGTCAAGGTGGGCATTGGTCCAGGGAGCATCTGCACGACCCGTATTGTAGCCGGGGTGGGTATGCCCCAAATTAGCGCGATTGACACCTGTTACCAAGAGGCTAAAAAACACCATATCCCTGTGATCGCCGATGGGGGGATCAAGTATTCTGGAGATGTGGCGAAGGCGTTGGCAGTGGGCGCGTCCTGTGTGATGATAGGCAGCTTGATCGCTGGCACTTTAGAATCCCCGGGGGACACCCTCATCTATCAAGGGCGGCAGTATAAGAGTTATAGAGGCATGGGTAGCATTGGGGCGATGAGCAGGGGGAGCTCGGATCGCTATTTTCAAGAAGGATTAGCTTCTGAAAAACTCGTGCCAGAAGGCATTGAGGGGCGCGTGCCCTACCGGGGCAAGATCGCGGACATTCTCTACCAGCTTGTGGGGGGCTTGCGCGCCTCTATGGGCTATTTGGGCGCGCCAGACATCCCCACTCTTACCCAAAATGCCCAATTTGTGCAGATCACCCCGGCAGGTTTAAGAGAATCCCATGTGCACGATGTGGACATCACCAAAGAAGCCCCCAACTACCACACTTAAAGGAAAACTATGCGCTTAATTATCAATGGGGAATCGAAGCATTTTGAAGAAGCCCTAAGTGTTCAGTCTCTCATAAAAGAGTTGGGCATTGATTCGCAGGTGTGTGCCATTGCGCGCAATAGCGTTGTGGTCAAAAAAGAGGACTGGGCGCATACCCAGCTCCAAGACAACGACCGCCTAGAGTGCTTGCAATTTATGGGGGGAGGGTGAGTGCCTCTTTCCCCTCTTTATCTAGCGATGCGCTCTTCATCGCAGACGCGCACCACAAGCCAGACAGCCCCGCTTTTGCCCTGCTTGTAGATCAACTCCTAAAAACGCCCCCCAAGCAGGTGTTTTTAATGGGGGATATTTTCCACATTTTGGTGGGGCAAGTAACAAGCACACTCAAACCCCACCGCGCCATGTTAGATAAAATCCACGCCCTAAGCCAGATCACCCAAGTTTTCTACTTTGAGGGCAATCACGATCTAGCTTTAAGCGCGTTAAAAGCCCTCCAGCGCACTGAGATTTACCCTAGATCGCGCCAACCTGCCTTTTTTCGCTACAAGGAGCGTCTTTTTTCTCTAGCGCATGGCGATCTCTTTGTGGGGCGGGGCTATGAAATTTACATCCGCTTGTTAAAGCACTCTTGCGCGCTACTAGGGTATTTGGATAAAGTCTTGGCGCGCGCCTATCCTTACATCCAAAAGCCCCTTGATGCCAAATACATCAAAACCCTTGATTTAGATATGCCCTCTCTAGCCAGCTTTGCTAAAGCACGCCTAGCCCTCCACGCCCTCCACGCCCAAAGCAAGGGGATAGAACGCTTAGGGGGGGTGATCGAGGGGCATTTCCATGTGGGGAAGTGCTACTACCATACCCAAAGCGCGCAAGTTTACTATGGTTTACCCTGTTTTTATCATACCCAAAGCGCGCCCACCCTACAAACATGCATGCCTAAAATCTAGCAAAATTAGGGTAGAATTAAAGTAAGATCAAAGTAGGGAATGGCGTGACGGAGCAAAGTTTGGATACGGCTTTAAACTTGGGGGAGATCGAGTTGGTGGATTTTCGTATCTTTGGACTGCAGGGGGATCAGCCCTATGAGGGCATTTATGGGATCAATGTCTCTAAGGTGCAAGAGATCATCATGATGCCTGAAATTTTTGAGTTCCCCACGCATTTAGATTATGTGGTGGGGGTGTTTGATTTGCGATCCATTGTGATGCCCCTTATCGATCTCTCTGTGTGGCTAGGGATTGTAGAGGACAGCGCGCGCATTGAGGAAAAAGTGGTGGTGATCACGGAGTTTAGCAATGTGAAAATGGGTTTCATTGTGCATGAAGCCAAGCGCATTCGGCGCATTAGCTGGAGCGATGTCAGACCTGCCATCTTTAGTGCGCACAGCAACGCGGGCAAGGATCGCATTACCGGGACCACGCAGATCGAGGGGGATAAAACCCTTTTGATCTTGGATTTAGAGAGCATTTTAAACGATTTTGAATTGCATGTAGAGCACCCCCAAAGAGACACTCTGCACGCCCAGCATGAAAAGAAATTCAAAGGCACGGTGCTCTTCTTAGATGATAGCAAAGCCGCGCGCAAGATCATCAAAAACACCTTATTGCAACTAGGTTTTGATGTGGTGGAAGCTGTGGATGGGGTGGATGGCTTGGCAAAGCTAGAACAACTCTACGCCCAGCATGGGGAGAATTTAAACCGCGTGCTCAAGCTCATCGTCTCCGATGTGGAAATGCCTAAAATGGATGGGTATAACTTCTTTTCTAAAATCCAAGAGGACATGCGTTTTGCTGACATTCCGGTTTTGTTCAACTCCTCCATTTGTGATGACTACAGCGCGCAAAAGGCGTTGGATTTGGGCGTAAAGGGCTATTTAGTGAAGTTCAACGCGAATCGTTTTGCTGAGGAAGTGGCTAAAATTCTAGGATAAGCTAAATCCTGTATAATGAAAATTAAACTTAAGCAAAGGGGCTAACATGGATGATATGCGCGAGATCATGGAAGACTTCTTAGTGGAAGCCTTTGAGATGAACGAACAGCTAGATCAGGATTTGGTGGAGTTAGAGCACACGCCCCAAGACTTGGATTTACTCAACCGCATTTTCAGGGTGGCGCACACGATTAAGGGCTCTAGTTCTTTTCTCAATTTGGACACGCTCACCCATTTGACTCATAACATGGAAGATGTGCTCAACCGCGCGCGCAAGAATGAGTTGCAAATCACCCCCGATGTGATGGATGTTGTTTTGCGCTCTGTGGATATGATGAAAACTCTACTCAATACCATTCGCGACACCGGCTCTGATGAAAACGCCGGTATAGACATTTCGGGCATTGTTAAGGAATTACAAGCCATCGCCCAAAGTAGTCCAGAAAGCGCTGAGAGCGCGCCCCCTCCTTCCCCCCAAGAACCCCCAAAAGAGGCTACCCCACCCCCCGCACAACAGCCAGCCACAGGACCAGATAACCCTTTGGCTAGCGAGCCAGAGATAGATTACACCAACATGAGTCCCCAAGAGATCGAAGATGAGATCGAACGCCTGTTGAAAATCCGTCAAGACGCGGACAAAGCCCGCCGTGCCCAAAAAAAAAGAGGAGGAAGCCACCAAT